>CAZUWC010000297.1:0-3232 GCA_964623935.1 uncultured Halobacteriales archaeon | reverse complement strand
ACACCGACATCCCCGACCCCTTCGGGTGCTGTGACTCGTATGGCGAGCACTTCACTACCCTGCTCGCGCGCCACGCCGAGGCGCTGGGCGTCCCCGTCGAGTTCATCTCCAACACCGACCGCTACGAGGACGGCGACTTCGAGGCCGTCACCCGCCGAATCCTCGAACGGGCCGACCGCGCCCGCGAGGTCCTGTGCGAGTACCAGGAGAAGGTCGACCAAGAGTACGTCCCCTTCGTCCCGCAGTGCGAGTCGTGTGGCCACCTTACCGAGGGCGTCACCGGCGTCAACCCGGAGGCGGGGACAGTCTCGTACGTCTGCGAGGACCGCGAGGCCGGCGACGATGTCATCGAGGGCTGTGGCCACGAGGGCGTCGCCACACTCCGGGAGGGCAAACTCCCCTGGCGCTTCGAGTGGCCCGCCCAGTGGGCGGTGCTCGACGTGGACTTCGAGCCCTTCGGGAAGGACCACGCCGAGGGCTCCTGGCCCAGCGGCGTCGCCATCGCCGAGCGCGTCCTCGACATCGAACCGCCGGTGGGGATGGTCTACGAGTGGTTCACCCTGGAGGGGGAGGCACTCTCCTCCTCGGCAGGGAACGTCGTCACCGTCGACGAGGTGCTCGACGTCCTCGAACCCGAGGTGTTCCGGTACTTCTTCGCGAAGGAGCCGCTGAAACAGCGCGATTTCAGTCTCGAGTCGGTCGACCAGCTCGTCGACGAGTTCGACCGCCTCGAAGCGATCTACTTCGCGGAGGTCGACGCCGACGAGCACGAGGAGGGACTCGCCGAGCGCGTCTACCCTATGCTGGTCGAGGACCCGGACTCGGAGCGGGTGCGCATCCCCTACACCTTCGCAGCGGTCCTGGGGATGACCGACGACCCCGCGTTGCGCGAGGAGATCGCCCGCCGGGAAGGGCACGTTCCCGTGGACGCCCCCGAGTGGGCCGTCGAGGCGGCACTCGCTCGCGTCGAGCGCGCCCGCGAGTGGGCCCGGCGGACGGGCAACGCCTTCGACTACGAACTCAAGCGCGAGGGGGTGCCAGAGGTGGACTTCGAGGAACGCACCGAGCGGGCGCTGGACGAACTCGCCGACTTCGTCGCGGCGGGCCACGACGGCGAGGCCATCCAGGGGGAAATCTACGAGACGGCCAAGCGACACGACATCCCTGCCGGGGACTTCTTCGCGGCCGGGTATCGCCTCTTTTTCGACGACGAGGAGGGGCCCAAACTGGGGCCGTTCCTCGCGGAACTGGACCGGGAGTTCGTCGTCGACCGGCTGCGCCGCGAGCGGTAACCAAACCCTCTTTGGCGCTCCTCCCAACCCTCGAACAATGGTAAGCACCCTGACGTGGGTACTCGCCGGCGTCCTCGTCTACACCGTCGGAGCGATGGCGCTACACTCCCGGGGGCTCTTGCCCGAGGCCATCCGCGTCTCCGGGCCGATCACGACCATCCACACCAAGCGGGGCCGGGAGTTCCTCGACCGCCTCGCGCGCCGGCGTCGCTTCTGGCGGGCCTGGGCCAACGTCGGCGTCGGCGTCGCGCTGGTGGTCATGGTGGGGATGCTGTTTTTCCTGCTGACGGCGGCGGTCAGCGTCGCCGACCAGCCCGCGGGCACGCCCGTCCAGAACCCGCAGAACGCGCTGGTCATCCCCGGCGTCAACGAGTTCCTCCCGCTGACGGTCGCCGGCGAGATCGTGCTCGGTCTCCTGCTGGGGATGGTCGTCCACGAGGGGGGCCACGGCCTGCTCTGTCGCGTCGAAGACATCGACATCGAGTCGATGGGGCTGGCACTCTTCACGCTCATCCCCATCGGCGCCTTCGTCGAACCCGACGAGGAGAGCCGGGGCGAGGCCTCCCGTGGCGCTCAGACGCGGATGTTCGCCGCCGGCGTCACCAACAACTTCGCGCTGACGGCGATCACGCTGGCGCTGCTCTTCGGCCCGATCGTCGCCTCCATCGGCGTCGCGCCGGGCGCACCGGTCGGGGACACGTTCACCGGCTCCGCGGCCGCCGAGGCCGGCCTGGGGTACGGCGACCGCATCGTCGCCGTCAACGGGACGGCCGTCGAGGACCCCGCGGACCTCGATGCGGCCCTCGCCGACGCCGGGCCGACAGTCGCGGTCGAACTCGCTGAGGGGGAGACGGTCACGGTCCGCCGGGCGGTGACGATCACCGGCGTCGTCCCCGGCAGCGTCGAGGGTATCTCCTTCGCCGGCGACGAGCCACCCCGCATCCGGGCCGTCAACGGGACGGCAGTCGCGACCGAACGGGAGTTCCGGGCTGCCGTCGCCGAGCGGACGGTGGCACGCCTCGAGACGGACGGGGGGACGGCGACGCTTCCGGTCGGCGCGTTCGTCGCCAGCGTCGACGCCGACGGCGGGATGGCAACCGCGCTGGAGCGGGAGGGACTCGCAGCCGACGGCGGGTTCGTCGTCACGCGTGTCGACGGTCAGCGGGTGGCCAACACCACCGCCCTCGGGGGCGTCCTCGACGGCTACGAGGCCGGCGAGACAGTCGCAGTCGAACTGTACGCCGACGGGCAGCGCCACACCGTCGACGTCGAACTGAGCGACTCGGGCGGGGAGGCCATCCTGGGCGTGCGCGTCCGCGAGGGCTACAGCGGCGTCACGGTCGAGGACTTCGGCGTCGACCCCTACCCGGCGGAGGTGTTCCTGGCGATGCTCGGGGGCGGGAGCGGGGACTTCGAGGGGCCGCTGTTCGGGTCGGTGTTCGCCAACGTCTTCGCCGTGCTCGTGATGCCCTTCCTGAGCGTGATGGTCCCCGACTTCGGGTACAACTTCGCCGGGTTCACCGCCGACGTGGCGAACTTCTACACCGTGAGCGGCCCGCTCGGCGCCCTCGGCGGCGCGACGTTCACGCTGGCGAATATCCTCTTCTGGACCGGGTGGATCAACTTCAACCTCGCCATCTTCAACTGTATCCCCGCGTTCCCGCTGGACGGCGGGCACATCCTCCGGACCAGCACCGAGGCCGTCGTCGCGCGCCTCCCCATCTCGGCACCGCGGCGCCTGACGACCGTGGTGACGACGGTGATCACGCTGACGATGGTCGGCGCGCTGGCGCTGATGCTGTTCGGGCCGCAGTTGCTCTCCTGATACTGCTGGCTCTAACTGCGTGAAGATATTCGACCCCGGAGGTCGAAATTGCTCACGGGCTTAGAGCCGGCAGTATGAATGGCAAGGTTCCTTAGCGTCCACTGCCAACCCCCGG
>CAZUWC010000296.1:0-3244 GCA_964623935.1 uncultured Halobacteriales archaeon | reverse complement strand
TCCCGACCCGATTTGAGCAGACGAGTCACAGCCCGGAACGGTGAGCGGAGCGAACCGCACGCCCGGACTGTCTCGGCGAGTTCAAATCGGGGAGGGCGGTCTCTTCGTCTCTATGTGCGGGGCGTGACGGACCGACATCCTTTACTCGCGACTGTCCTGTGGTGGAGGTATGACACGCGACGCGGGCCGCCCTCGACAGCCCCGCCGTCGGTTCCTCGCGGCCGTCGGGATCGCCGCAGTCGCGGGGTGTGCAAGCCCGGGCGGTGACGGGAACAGCGACGGAAGCGCCGATGGCAGCAGTGGCGGGAGCGCCGACCGAACGGACGGCGCCGACGCGACGACCCCATCCGGCGACGGGACGGGCGGGGAGTACGACCACCCGACGCCGTCGGCGGATCCCGAGTGGGAAGCACCGACCGGGTCCCCGCAGGTCGACCTGCAGGTCGAGACGCTCGTCGAGAACCTCGCTATTCCGTGGGACATCACGTTCACCGGCGAGGGCCAACTGTACATGACCGAGCGAACCGGCCGCGTGGTGGCGTTCGATTCGGGGGACGTGTCGGCGGTCGCCCGCCCGCAGGACGCCATCGACGCCGGCGCCCTCGAGCCGGGGAGCGACAAGGAACCCTGGTGGGTCGACGGTGGCGAGGGGGGGACCCTCGGGGTCGCAGTCCATCCCGCGTTTCCCGACCAGGAGTACGTCTACGTCTACTACACCGCAACGAACGGAAATCCGACGAACCGCGTGGTGCGTCTGGACGTCGGTGCCGACGACCCGGCCGCGACCGAGGAGACGCTGATCGAGGGGATTCCGGCGAACAATTTCCACAACGGCGGGCGCGTGCGCGTCGGCCCCGACGGCAACCTCTGGGTGACGACCGGCGACGCCGGCAAGCCCGAACGGGTCCAGAACCCCTCGTTTCTCGGCGGGAAAGTCCTGCGGATCACGCCCGAGGGCGACCCGGCGCCGAGCAATCCGGACCTCGGTGGGGACCCGCGGGTGTTCACCTACGGTCACCGGAACCCGCAGGGGATCGACTGGCTGCCAAGCGGCGTCCCCATCGCGACCGAGCACGGACCGACCAACCGCGACGAGGTGAACGTCCTGGTGCCAGGCGCCAACTACGGCTGGCCGGTCGCACGCGGGGGGCCCGACGACGGCGAGTGGGAGTCCTACACGGCACACGAGGAGTTCGTCCCGCCACTCGTCAACACCGGCCCGAGCACGGGCTGGGCGCCGTCGGGCGCAACCTTCTACACCGGCGACGACATCCCGGCGTGGCGAAACCGACTGGTCCTCGGCGGCCTGATCAGCCAGTCGGTCTGGGTCGTCACCCTCACGCCGTCCAGTGCAGAGCCCCCTCCGCTCGGGGGCGACGCGACGCGGTACGACGCCGACTGGCTCCACCCGGACTACACCGCGACTGCCCACCGCTTCCTCCAGGACGAACTCGGCCGCGTCCGCCACGTCACACAGAGCCCCGAGGGCGAACTGTTCGCGATTACCTCCAACCGCGACGGCCGCGCGAGCGGGGAGTTCCCCCGCGAAACTGACGACGTCCTCGTCCGTCTCACCACGTCCTGAGACGGCCCGAGTGCGGCCGAATAGGCAGTTTTCTTACTGATAAGCCGAGTTATATATACCAGGTTACTGATATCGAGAGTATAATTTTCATTCACGTTATATCTACTGGTCGCGCGTGTCCCGCTCCGTTTCACATACAATATCTGTTATTTTCGGCCGTTCGGCGGGTGAGACGGGCGGAGCGACGCGGACGCGAACGCTCCCGAGCAGAGACGCGTTCGCTGGGTCAGGAGAGAGGGGGTCCGGGGTACGGTCCCGTCAGCGACCCGCGAGCGAATGACACGGAACGACGGGGCTCGCTGGAAACCGCGTGACGGGAGCGGGAAAAAATGACGTAAACGATCAACCTCTTTTTTAGCGATACGGGTCGTTACTCCTCGTGTGGTCGCGATGGGTGTCCTAGACAGGGCCAAGGAAATGTCAGGTGTGAAAGAGACGGACGGGAACCGTCCACCCTACGAGTGTCTCGGCTGCGAGACGCAGTTCGAGGTTCAACACCACACGTGCCCTGTGTGTGGCAGCTTCGACGTTCGTCGCGCGGAGTGGATCGAGTAGCCGACACCCAGTCTGGCCACCGTACCCGCACGGGTCGGCCCACGGTCGCGGGTGCGCTCGGGATTTTTTGGGGCAATCGGTAGCAGGGCCTGCCGACGCTCGTCCGCGGTGACGGCTCCTCCGTCTACGACGAGTCGGGCACCGAGTACCTCGAGTTCATGTGATGCTCTACTGTGCGAACGCCGGCCACAGCCACCCGACCGTCGTCGAGCGGATGACCGACCAGCTCGAACGGACCCAGTACGTCACCCCCTCGAAGCACAACGACGCGCGCCCGGCACTCGCGGGACGCATCGATCCCCATTCGTGTTATTGATACTGTAATACACGCCCACATTTAAGACGGAGGGCGCGACCAGCCACGGGCATGGCCGACGCGAGCCTCGAACTCGCGGACGCGCCAGGGGACACGAACGGAGGGGGGACGGTCCCGCCGCCGTTGCCGCCGGACGACCCCGAGGCGTGGTACGCGCCGGACGTGCAGGACCAGTACGAGGTACACCCGGGCGTGGTCGTGACCATCAGCCGACGCGGGTCGGCGTTCGTCTACCGCGTCCGGGAGCCGCCGCTGAACGCCGCCGAGGCGGACGCACTCGAGCGCGTCGCCACACACTTCGCGGACGCGCACCTCGAACGCCCGCGGACCCGCGAGGGCGCCGTCGAGGTTATGGAGGCGGGCTTTGCCCCGAAACACGAGTGGGCCATCGACCGCCTGGTCGAGTGCTCGCACGCCGCGCGCCGGCGGCTGGACTACCACGCTCTCTCCCGACTGGCCTGCCTCGACGACCTGACCCCATACGCCCTCGACGACGCCATCGAGGTGGCCGACACCGACGAGGAGGGTGTGGTGGTCCACACCAGCGACTACGCGCCCGCCGTGACGGACCTGCCGCCGGACCCACAGTTCATCGAACGGTTCGCCAGCGAGCGCATCGAACGCCACACCGTTGGGTTCCACGAGTTCGAGGTGCCCGTCGTCCTCTACCGGGAGAACCTGCTCGGCAACGACCCCTTCACCACCAAGTACGCGGTCCGGGAGCCGGACCTGTTGCCGGGGGACGAACAGCTCATCGCGGAGTGCAAGGAGCGCCTCTGGGAGGCCGG
>CAZUWC010000295.1:0-3251 GCA_964623935.1 uncultured Halobacteriales archaeon | reverse complement strand
GGTTTCCTCTCGCAGTCACCGCGCCTGCCAGACGCGCACGCCGTCAGCAGTCCCGGCACCGACCGCCACGCCCCCGCCGTCGAGAGTCACGCCGGCCAGGTTCGTCCGCAGCCCGCCGTCGAGCGGGAGGCGCCACTGCACGGCCGCCCCGTCGGCGGTCCGGGCCACGGCGGCGAGATCGGTCCGACGGGTCGTCGGAACGAGCAGTTCCACTCGGCCGTCGGCGTCGAGGTCGGCCGCGAGTGCGCCGTCGAGATTGCGCGAGCCGTAGGTGTGCGACCGGAACCCCCGGAGGGTCGCGACGACCGACAGGTCCCCGCCGTCGAGGCGGTAGAACTCCAGAACGTGCTCGACGTGGGGTTTGCGCACGACCGCAAGTTCCGCCTCGCCGCCGGGACCCAGGGGTGCGGCCGCGAGGGGGTGGCGCCACCCGCTGCCGTGGATGGGACCCGTGGCGAGGCGCCGGCCGTCGGGCGAGACGGCGACGATGCGGGCGCCATCGGCCGAATCCGAGACGGGGACGAGTAGTTCCCGGCGGCCGTCGCCATCGAGATCCGCGGCGAGGGGAGCCTGGGCCTCGAACACCGCTGGCGGGTCGAGGGTGTAGCGTGCCGTCACGCTCCCGCTGGCGTCGACGACCACGACGCTCCCGCCCTCGATTGCGTCCCCGAGCGCGCTGTGGCGGTACCGGTCGGTGCGGTCGCCCAGCAGCGCGTACCGGTCCGCGGCGACGCGCACGATGCGGCCGTCGGGGAGCCCGTCGAGGGCGGCGACCGGCTCGACGGAGTCGCGGGTCACGACCAGGTCGCCGTCAGTGTCGATGGTGAGGCGGGTCCGGCCGTCGTCGGTGTAGGTCGGCGGCGCCATCGGCGACACGGACGCGGGCGGACGCACGAGGCTGACCGACTCTCCACTCCGGCGGACGACCGGGACATCGTGGGCGAGCGGGTCGTAGGTCTCCCGCTCGGTCGCCTCGCCATCGGCGACGCGGTACCGGCTGGCTGCCCCGTCGTCGGTCACGACCACCCAGTCACTCCCCCCGGGTGCGGGCACGGCGACCAGCCACGCGGGATTCTCGACGGGTAGTGTCACCCGCGCTGCGTCGCGGACGTTGCCCGCGCCGTCGAGTGCCCGGTTCCCCGATGGCCGGACGTGCGGGTACCAGTGGCTCGCCGCTGTCGGCGTGGTGGTCCTCTCGACGGGCGTCGTCGGGTCCGTCGCGTCGTCGCCACCGTCGGAGCGCGGCGAGGCACACCCGGCCAGGGCGACGCCGAGGGAGGCGAGGAGGCCGCGTCGCGTGCTCACGTGCCGAGAGCGGGCCGCCGCCGACATAGTTCCCGCGATCACCTACCTCGCCGTGAGCGAGGTTTGTCGGTGAACTCCCGGTCTATCCACCAGCGGTGGAAGGCGAGTAGTCGCCGTTCCCGTTCAGCGTTCCCGACTTGAGGGCGAGGTGATGGGTCGCCCCTCCAGAACCGGACTTGAGCCGATTCTGGAGATACTTGTGTGTGATGTTCCGCGCCGCGTTGTAGTCGGCGTGGAGTTCTTTGCCGCACTTCTGACAGCAAAAGTCGTCGCCGTCGCGGTTGTCCTCGTGGGTGAATCCACACTCGGTGTGACTACACCGCTGACTGGTGTATACCGGTCGACGTAACGTTTGATACTTCTCAGCCCTTGTTGCTCCCGGACTGAATGTATCATTGCTTACGTCGACCGGTATATGCTGGATTCACCGTTTCGACGGCCATACCCTCCGCTTGGGCTTTGTATTCGGTCTGTCGGCGCAACTCACGGAACGCCCATTGCTGGAACTTCGAGGCGTCGGACATCCGTTCACGGATCCCCTCTAAGTCCTCGAACACGATGGTGGTACACCCATGTGCGACGGCTTCTGCAACCAGTCGCTTCGACGCCCGGTGCAAGAAGTCCTCGGACCACCGGGCGAACCTGTCTCCGATGGATTGGATGGTGAGGTGGGCGCTTCGTGTACAGAGACGGCGCCGTCCCGAGTCGTCACGTACTTTGCCGGCCTTCTCCTACTCTCCGTAGATGGAGTACCTGGAGCGCCGTCGGGGACGCGTCGAGGAACGCCTGGAGGAGGTCCTCGATGGGATGGAGCCGGCGGGGTTGCGAGAGCAGGTCCGTCACGTCGCGCTCGCGGGTGGCAAGCGCGTCCGGCCGACGGTGACGACGCTGGTCTGCGAGGCACTCGACGGGGACCGCGAGACGGCGGTCGACTTCGCCGTCGGGGTGGAGCTGGTCCACAACGCCTCGCTGGTCATCGACGACATCATCGACGAGGCCGACTTCCGGCGGGGCAAGCCCGCCGCCTGGACGGCCTACGGGCACGGACCCGCGATCATCGCCTCGGACGGCCTGCTCGGGGAGGCCTTCGCGCTGTTCTCCGCGGACGAGCGCGCGATGCAGGCCGTCTCGGAGGCGATGGTCCAACTGGGCGAGGGCGAGGCGACCGAACTCGTCGCCCAGCCAGTCGACGAGGACGAGTACATGGACCTGGCCCACCGGAAGACCGGCGCGCTGTTCCGGGCGGCCGCCGAACTCGGCGCCATCGCGGCCGACGCAGACGCCTACACTGTCGAGGCGTTCGGCCAGTACGCCGAGCGCGTCGGCGTAGCCTTCCAGATGCGCGACGACGTGCTGGACGCGACGGCCGACGCCGACCAACTCGGCAAACCCACCGGCCACGACGCCGCAGTGGGGCGGCCCTCGCTGGTCGAGGTGACCGACCTCTCGCCCGCGGAGGTCAACGAGCGGGCCCGCGAGACAAGCGATGCCGCGCTGGCCGCGCTGGACGCCATCGACGTCGAGGACTCTGAAGCCATCGCCTACCTGCGGGACCTCGCGGAGTTCGTCGTCGTCCGCGAGCGGTGAGGGTGTTCGCGTAGCACTGCTGACCAGTGTCTCTGACTGTGTGTCCGGCTAAATCGGTGAGTCAGGCGATGCAGCCACTAGGACCAGCAAGAAAGCCCCCGACCGCTCTCTATGAATCGTTGTTTGTGCTTGTGCCGCCACTGCCGCGACCAGCCAGAAAGCCCCCGGCCGCTCTCTATGAATCGTTGTTTGTGCTTGTGCCGCCACTGCCGCGACCAGCCAGAAAGCCCCCGGCCGCTCCGGTCCCGCGGCTCGCTGCGGTCCTCGCCTGACGGCTGCGGTCCTTGCTTCGCCGGGGTTCCCGGAGCGGCCGGCCCCTTTCGGTCCCACCCCGCCGACGGCAGGCCTGCCCTTCCCCG
>CAZUWC010000294.1:0-3253 GCA_964623935.1 uncultured Halobacteriales archaeon | reverse complement strand
AACCACTCGCGGGTGAGCGACCCACCCGGGGGTCGAGCAGACGAGTCGCAGCCCGCGCAACGGAGCGAAGCGGAGTGAGCAGGACCGTCTCGGCGAGTTCGAGCCCTGGCGGCGGCGCTCTCCGATTCCTGCGAGGCGTTTCATCGCCGAGCAACCACTCGCGGGTGAGCGACCCACCCGGGGGTCGAGCAGACGAGTCGCAGCCCGCGCAACGGAGCGAAGCGGAGTGAGCAGGACCGTCTCGGCGAGTGACCGGTCAGACCGAGCGCACCTGCACGGTCCAGAACTCCTCGACGGCGTCGGCCAGCGCCGCCTCGGGGTCGCCGGTGGCGTCGACGGGTTCGGTGACGCTGGCCACGTCAGAGACCTCCCAGATGACCGAACGCTCGCCGACGACGTACAGCGGGTCGGCCGTCCGTTCCCCGAGGGCGGCCCGGCAGCGCTCGAGGTGGTCGGCGATCTCCTCGTCGCGGAGGCGCTCGAAGCGTGCCTGCGAGAACCCGCCCTTCGAGTGCTGGCTCGTCAGGTCGCTGTCGAAGCCGTGGAATGCGGTTCGTTCCTCGCCCTCGTAGGTCCCCATGGCGAACAGGTCCGAGCGGACCAGCGCCATGGTGTATGACCCCTCGGGCTGGAACCACGACCGGTCGAGGCGGACCCGCCGGCCCCACTCGGCGAACGGCCCCGGGGGGACGGGAACGGAGAGGCAGACGCCCAGCAACCGGGCGTCGTCGGAGACGGCCAGACAGGGCGCCGCCCGGGCGACGAGGCCGGCGCGGTCGCCGAAGGCCTCCCGGACCGCGTCGGGCAAATCGTGGCCGTCCGGGACGTAGGCTGTCAGCAGTCCCTCGGGCCCGGTCCCGACCGATTCGAGGCGAGCGAGAATCTCGTCGAGGCGCGGCCCGCGGACGCTCGTTTCGCGGCGGAAGGAGACGTCGACGTCCTCGGACTGGAGGCGCTCGACGCGGTCCTCGAGTTCGGCGACGCGGTCCTCGAGGCGGTTGACCCGGCGCTGGGCCTCCTGGCGGTCGGTGACGGCGTCCGCGCGGCGTTCCTGCTCGGCCTCGAGCTGGCGTTCGAGGTGGCGTTTCTCCTCCTCGAGGGTCTCGATGCGCTCTTTGAGTTCGGTCCGACCGAGCAGGTCGTCGAGCATACCGGAGCCGGGACCCGCGACGGTTTAAATCCCTGCGTGTCGCGCCCCGGCGACCCGAAGCCGTCACGGCACCGCGACCCGCCCCGTCAGGTCATCGGGTCGGCGGACTCGTCTCCCCGGGCAGTCAGCGAGAGGAGCTGGGAGGCCCGGTCGGCCTTGGCGAGGAACACCTCGCGGAGTGTCGGTGGATTACGAACGTTCCCATCGAGCACTTCGTCGGGCACCGCGAGCGTGTCGGCGGGGACCTCCTCGTCGCCGTGGACCGCGAAGTGGCGTGTCCCGAGTTTCATCACCAGCGGCCGGTCGACCCGTTCAGGCCACTCGCCGTCCGCGTAGAGTTGCCTGTTGACCCGCTCGTGCTGTGCGCGGCACATCTTCGCCGCGTCCCACTCGCCCGGTTCGACGTACAGCCGTCCCAGGTAGTACCCCCGGGAGAACTCCTCGAACATGCGGTCTGTCGTGCTCTTTGCTACCGTCCCGCATAAAAGCTGTCCAGTACACTTATGTCGTCGCGCATTTTGACCGTGCTGTCGTGCGGTTTTTCGATGACAATCTGTCGATACACGCTCCGGCGGCGTTCCGACACGCTTAGCGGGGTGGCGCCGCGAGCGGCCACATGGGACGGGCGACGCCGGTACCCCGGTCGCTTGCACGGGCGTACCTCCTCGCGGGGCCGAACCTCGTCGCCCTGCTGTGTATCAACGGCCTCGCCTTTCTCGTGGGGTTGCGTTTCTACGTGGCCGACCTGGCGGCAGTGCCGACGGGGCTGTGGCCGCTGTTCGCGGATTCGCCGGCGGCGGTTTTCCTGGCGATGCTCTCGCTGGCGACGCTCCTCCCGGCGGTCGGGGACTCCTTCGACGCCCTGCCAGCGTCGCGGCCGGCGGCGTACCTGCACACGCTGGCGTTCGTCTGGCTCGTCGAGACCGGCCTCTGGACGGTCGTCGCGCTCAATCTGGGGTTCGGTCGCTACTTCCCGGCGCCCTGGGATTATTTCGGCATCATTCTCACCCACCTCGCGTTCCTCGCCGAGGCGGCTCTCATCCCCCACTACGGGCGGACGTCCCGCGGCGCGCTGGCGTTCGCGCTCCTGTTCGCGCTGGCCAACGACGCCCTCGACTACGGCATGGGGCTCCATCCGCCGCTCCGGTACGAGCCCGGGCTGGCGCTCCCGGTCGCGAGCGTCGGGCTGTCGGTCCTCGCGGTCGCGCTCGCGGCCCGTTCGCTCCCGAGACGCTCCGAGAGAGTGTATTGAACACTATAACTGTGGGAGGGCCGGTTTCAATCCCTGCTTGAACGGTGCGAACGGAGTTCTGCCTTTTTACGAGACGAGGTTTAAGAGGAGACAGAAGATGCGAGTCCGCCAGGTCGTCGCCGCCGTGGTGATTGTGTCGGTTGCCGCCGTGTTGCTCGCCGCCCCCGTGCTGGGGAGCGCACTCGTGGGGCCGGGTGAGCACCAGACCGACGACGCCGCGGCGGACTCGAACGAGAGCACCGGGGCATTCGGACAGCAGATCGCCTCGTTCGCCCAGACCACTGCCGTCGACGCCGACGAGAGCGCCGACCAGGGGATGTGGCGGGCCGCCGCCAACGAGAGCGAGGAGCCCGGAACGGTCGTGCGCGAGCGGACCGACCGCCTCGAGCGCCGGGTGCAGGTCCTCGAAAACCAGACCGAAAAACTGCAGGCACAGCGCGAGGCCGGCGCCATCTCAGAGACGGCGTACACGGCCCGCGCGAGCGCGCTCCGGACCCGCGTCGCGAACCTGCGGGAGACTATCGAGGACACCGAGAACCTCGCGCGCCAGCGCGGCGTCGAAACCGAAAACCTCGACGAGGTCCGCTCGAAGGCGACGGGCCTGTCCGGGCCGGACGTGGACGAACAGACGCGGGAAATCACCGACCCCTCGCCCGGTCCGCCCGACGACGCCGGTTCTGGTGACGGGAGTGGTCCGCCCGACGACGCCGGCCCGCCGGATGACGACGACACGGGCCCGCCCGAGGATGCCGGACCGCCGGACGACGAGGACGAAGACAGCGAAGACGACACCGGTCCACCCGAGGATACGCCGGAGGACGAGGATGAAGACGACGACTCGGACGACGAGG
>CAZUWC010000293.1:0-3254 GCA_964623935.1 uncultured Halobacteriales archaeon | reverse complement strand
CGACAAGCGAGACGCGGACGTACCCCGGCGTGTTGAACGCCTCGCCGGGAACGAGGCCGACGCCGGCCTCGCGGGCGGCGTCTTTGCACCACTGCATGTCGTCGTCGGCGTCGATGGGGAACATCGCGTAAAAGGCCGATTCCGGTTCTGCGATCTCGGCGCCGCGCTCGGCGAACAGGTCGACGAGCACGTTCTTGCGGCGCTCGAAGTCCCCGAGCATGTTGTCGACGATGGCGTCCGTGTCGGCCTCCGAGAGCGCGTAGGCCGCAGCGTGCTGTGCGAAGTTGACCGCACACGAGACGGCGTGGCTGTGGACCCGGCCCGCCATCGTGGTGTGGTCGGTCGGCGCGGCCATGAATCCCAGCCGGTAGCCCGTCATCGAGTAGGTCTTCGAGACGCCGTTGATCGTGACGGTGCGGTCGAACATCCCGTCCATCGCGGCCAGACTCGGCTGGTCGCCCTCGAAGATGAGTTCCTTGTAGATCTCGTCGGAGACCACCGCGAGGTCGTGGTCGACGGCGATGTCGCGCACACCCTCGAAGGCGGCCTCCGAGAAGACCATCCCGCTGGGGTTGACCGGCGAGTTCAGCAGGATCAGCGCCGTGTCGTCGGTGACGGCCTCTGCGAGGTCGTCGAGGGCTGGCTCGAGGTGGAACCCGTGTGGCGAGAGGTCGACGTGGACGGCCTCGCCGCCGGCGAGTTTCACCATCGGCTCGTAGGAGGACCACACCGGATCGAACACGATCACCTCGTCGCCCTCGTCGACGAGCGCCTGGACGCTCTCGTAGAGGGCCATCTTCCCGCCGGGCGTGGCGAGGATGTTCTCCGGGCCGTAGTCGAGGCCGTGGCGCTCGTTGAGGTACGAGGCCGCGGCCCGCCGCAGCTTCGGGATGCCGTTCGAGGGCGTGTACGTGGTGTGGCCGGCGTCCAGTGCGTCCTTCGTGGCCTCGACGATGTCCGGCGGCGTCTCGAAGTCGGGCTGGCCGACGCTGAGGTCGATGATGTCCTGGCCCTGCTCCTGTAACTCCGAGACGAGGTTCGTGATGACGAAGGGCGCGGCCGGCTCGACGGCCTGCACGCGGCCGGTGAAACTCCCGTCGTTCATCGCACTGCTCCCTCGACGCTCCGACTGGTGGTCTCCTGTCTCCCGTGTCGTGTCGTGGCAGTCATCGGTTCATCTTATTCGGTATGTAGATTCCTCTTAACGGTTACCCTCGCCGTCCGGGAACGGCCCCCGAACTGCCCTCGCGCCGGGGCGTGAACGAATCTGTTCCCGGCCCCGAAACGCCAAAAAACGAAAGACGGCGACGGGGCGCCCGAGCGGACGCCACGGCCCCGGAGGGGTCGGAGGCCGAACACCGCCCCGCTGCCCGGGCCTCTGCCGCGAAACTTGTCGTGTATCAAAACTGATATTATGTGTCCGGGCGCCGGCGTCGAAACCCACCTCGAGTACCCTCCGAACCGCGGTGGAGGTGACCGGTGACTTTTGAGGACCCCACGCGAAGGTCGCACATGGAACAGTCAGGCGGACCCGCACGAGCGCCGCGCGACACGTCCGGAAGCGGCCGCGAACCGGCCGGCCGGCGGGTGTGACGATGGACGGTGACCCCCGGATCGACTACGGCGACGTAGAGGCCGCCCTGGAGCGACTCGACGATCCGGGCGTCGTCAGGGAGACGCCGGTCGACCGGAGCACTACACTCGAGGCGGAGACGGGCGCCGAGGAGGTGCTGCTGAAGATGGAACACCTCCAGTGGACGGGTTCGTTCAAGACCCGCGGCGCGTACAACAAGATCGCACAGCGCCTGGAGGAGGCGGAGGTCGGACACGTGGTCGCGGCGAGTGCAGGCAACCACGCCCAGGGTGTCGCGCTCGCGGCGACGAAACTGGGCGTCGACGCGACCATCGTCATGCCGAAGACCGCCCCGCAGGCGAAGGTCGAGGCCACCCGCGGGTACGGCGCGTCGGTCGAACTGGTCGGACAGGACTTCCAGGCGGCCATGCGGTTCGCCCGCGAGGTCGAATCGGAGACCGACGCCGAGTTCGTCCACGCCTTCGACGACCCCGCGATTGTCGCCGGCCAGGGAACTCTCGGCGTCGAGATGTACAGCGACGCCCCCGAGGTGGAGACGGTCGTCGTTCCCGTCGGCGGCGGCGGACTGATCAGCGGCGTCGCAACCGCCTTCGCCGAGCACAGCCCGGAGACGCGGATCGTCGGCGTCCAGGCCGAGGGCGCCGCCACGCTCGCCGACAGCCTCGACAAGGGCGAACCGGTCACCCTGGCCGGGGTCGACACCATCGCCGACGGCATCGCGACCGGCAGTGTCTCCGAACTCACGCTGTCGATTATCGCCCGCCACGTCGACGAGGTGGTGACGGTCACGAACGGGCAGATCGCCGACGCGATTCTCCTGTTGATGGAGCGCGCAAAGCAGGTCGTCGAGGGTGCCGCCGCCGCCGCCGTCGCGGCGATCACGGGCGACAAACTGGACGTGACCGGCGAGCGGGTCATGCCGCTGCTCTGCGGGGGTAACCTCGATATGACGATGCTGCGGACGGTGCTGATCCACGCCCTGACCAGGCGCGAGCAGATCCTCAGGCTCCGGGTGCGCATCCGCGACGAACCCGGGACGATGGCGGAACTCGCGGGCACCATCGGTGACCACGACGCGAACATCCACACGGTCCGCCACGACAGGGCTGTCGACGGTCTGGACGTCGGCGAGGCCTACCTCGTCTTCGAGATCGAGACCAGCGGCGCCGACCACGCTGCCCGCGTTGTCGACGCCATCACCGCCAGCGGCTACGAGGCGGAGGTGGTCAACCGGGAACCGGCCGAATAACTCCCCGACTGCGGCGGGTCAGTTATATACATCCCGTGGCCCCTCTCCCCCGGCTCCTATTTAAATATGTTAATTATTACAGACCAATCCTTATACTGCGTCCTTCACTCGAATTACGCCGAGGTACCGTAGCATGGCAGCCAACGGCACACAGGGGAGAGTTGGTGGTGTGCAGACGCGGGTCGGTCGCTACGGTGGCGGTATCGGCGACGAGATGCCTCCCGGCAGACGAACCGAACGACAGGCAACATATCAGGATTCAACACACACGGACGAAAATATGATGGGACAATCAACGGCTGAAAGGCACAGCACGGAGGGATACTATGGCAGCTGAGGAAGAGGACGACACGGTCGGCGAGATGTCGGACGGGCTCCAGGTGGAGCTGTTCCACCCCGAGTCCGACCGCG
>CAZUWC010000292.1:0-3264 GCA_964623935.1 uncultured Halobacteriales archaeon | reverse complement strand
AACATCTGGCGCATCATGGGATGCATTTCCATGAGCTGTTCTTCGGCAATCTCTTCGTAGATCTTGTACGTGATAGAGACGGTCAGCAGCAGGCCGGTCCCAGAGACACCGCCGATGGTCCCCAGCATGTTGGCGAGCACAGCGAGCAATCCGACCAGGGCGCCGCCAATAACGGTCACCTGGGGGATGTACTGGTCGAGCACGCGCTCGATACTGCGGACGTTCTGCCGGAAGCCGGGAATCTGCATTCCGGAGTTGTGGATCTGCTGGGCGGTCGCTCCGGGGCCCATGTCGGTGGTCTCCACCCAGAAGATGGCGAAGATAGCCCCGCCGATGATCATGACAGTCAGGTCGACACTGACCCGGAGCAGAATTTCCCAGGGGGCGTTCCCGGCCCCACCGCCGGCAAACCACATCCAGTCGTTCGGGTTGCGGATCGGCGCCAGGAAGTAGAAGAGCCCGCCCGTGGGTTGCCCGCTGGAGTAGGTCCCCAGCCAGGCGGGCAGCGTCCCCAGTTGTGCGTTCAGGATGCGCCCGAGGAACTGGATGTTCGCCTGCAGCGCGCGGACGAGGATCATCGGCAGGACGCTCGCGTAGATGAGCTTCACCGGATATCGGCCGCGTGCGCCCTTGACGCGGGCGTTCGAGAGTGGAATCTCGACGCGGACGCTCTCGGCGTAGACGACGGTCACGAAGATGGCAATCGTCGTCAGGATCGGGACGATCTGTCCGGACCCGATGAGCAACGCCTCGACGCCCGACGGCGTCAGTAGCGGCGGCATCGGCTCGTTGCCCAGCAGCATCGCGATCCACGTCGGGATGACGCCCCTGTCGACACCCAGCCCGGGGATCGCGATGAGTCCGCCGATGAGCCGCTGGGAGACGCCGGCGATAATGAACAGCCCGACCCCGGAGCCGACGCCCCACTTGCTGACGACCTCGTCCATGTAGAGGATGAGGATCCCGCCGAGGAAGATCTGTGCGAAAATGAGCCACTGGACACCGGAGAGACCGATCCCAAGCGACTGTGCGACCTGTGGACTCGGCGGGAGGAACTCGCCGGCGAAAACCATCGGCAGGGCCGTCAGGGCCGACATCACGATCACCAGAAGCTTCTGGAGGCCCTGGTAGAGCACCTGGTCGCGCGGATTGTTCTGCGTGTCGAGACCGAGCAGGTCGGCACCGCCGAGCAACTGGAGGACGATGCTCGCCGTGACGATGGGACCGATGCCGAGTTGCATGATGGTCCCCTGTGCGCCGGCGAGAATCGACCGGAACTGCCCGAACACCTGGCTTCCCTCACCCTGGAGGCCGAAGAGGAAGACGTTGGTCAGAAAGAAGTAGAGCACGAGAATGCCGGCCGTCCACCCGAGCTTGCGCTTGAACGGGACGTGGCGCTCGGGCCGGCGGACCGCGGGCATCCGCGTGAGTACCGGTTCGGCGGTGTCCTTCCAGCTCATGCTATGCGTCTGTCTCGTCCTCGGCAGTATTGGCCTTTCGCTTCTCCGCGCGGTCGCTGAGTTTCGCGCCGCCCCCGGCCCCGACGAGTTTCTCGCGGGCGCTCGCCGAGAAGGCGTCGGACACGACCTCCAACTGCGACCGCACCTGGCCCGTTCCGAGCACTTTCACCGCGTCGGCCTCGTGGCCGCCCTCGACGACGTCGCGGGCGTCGACCCGGTAGCCGTCACCGGATTCTTCCGCGACCCCCTCCGCAGCCAGCAGGGGGGCGTCCTCGTCGAGCCTGCAGACGTCGACTGTCAGTACCTCGTCTTTGACCTTCTCCGGGCGAGTGAAGCCGTGTTTGCCCAGCGGTTCGTGGTTGTGGAACTCGTGTTTGTCCCGCCCTGCGGCGCCACGCCCACCCCTGTGGCCGGCGCCCCGGCGGTTCTTGTGTGTCCCGCCGCCGTGCGTGCGCGACCCGCGCTGGCGCTTCTTCTTGTCCGTCATCGCATCGCCTCCAGCAGTGCGTCGATCTCCTCGGTGCTGTGTTTCCCGAGTTCGCCGCCTTCCGTGACCGGGTGTTTGATGCCGTCGTGCCCGCCACGCGGCGGGTGCAGGCGGAGCGTCGGCGAGAGTCCCTGTTCCTGCAGCGTCGTCTCCTCCGAGAGCAACGCCGCCGCCAGCGCCGGCACGTCACCGTAGTCGGTGTGTTCGGCGACCCACTCGTCGGTGATGTCGTCGTTCCCCTCGGCGGGTTCGCCGCGCTGCCGCAGGAGGAGTTCGACCGTCTCCTGACTCGGCTCGCCGACGGCCACGAAGTCGTGTACCTTCGTAATCATACCTTCGTAGGCAGGTCTCTCCGGGACGAGCGTTGCGTGGTTGACCCGTGTCAGGTTGAGCATCTCCAGCGTATCGAGGACGTCACCGTCGACGTTGACCTCACCGCGCAGCTGGACGAGTGCCTGCGTCATTCGATTACCTCGCGTTTCTCCCAGGTCTCCTGGGGGACGCGCGCCTGTGCGGTGTTTTGGAGGGCGTTGAACGTCGCCTTCGCGAAGTTGACCGTCGTGCGCGTGTTGCCAGACGAGCGCGTCCAGATGTCCTCGATGCCCGCGAGTTCGAGCACGTGGCGGACGGTCTCCCCGCCCGCCAGACCGAGCCCGCGCGGGGCAGGCCGGAGCTCCACCTCGACGCTGCCGGCCTTGCCGGTCGTCCGGAGCGCGACGGTGTGGGGGCGCCCACAGCCACACTCCCAGGACCCGCAGCCGCGGGAGATGTCGATCAGATTGAGCTTGCCGATCTCGATTGCCTTCTGGATCGCGCCGCCAACCTGGTCGTCCCGGCCCTCGGCGTAGCCGACGAGGCCGTCGCGGTTGCCCACGACCACCACGCAGCGGAACTTCACCCGTCGCCCCGAGTCGGTCATGCGCTGGACCATGTTGATGTCCAGCACCTCGTCCTCGAGGTCGGGGACGAGCTGGTCCACGATCTCGGGCTCCTTCAGCGGCAGCCCGGCGGTCAGCGCCTCCCGCATCGAGTCGACCTCGCCGTTGGCGACCTGCAGGCCGAGCCGCGTCTGTGGTTCCCATCCGTTCCCGCTCATAGTTCACCGTTCAGTAGTCGTTCTCGCATGTCGTCGAAGTGTTCCGGGAGGTCTGTCGCGTCGAAATCACCACTGTACAGCCCGTCCTCGTGCTGGTCGGCGTAGGCGGCGATGTGTTCGCCCCGCGTGCGCGACCAGTCGGCCAGCACCTCGTCGTTGTGTGGGATGTCGAGTCCAGCGTCGATTGCACCTTCCTGTACTGCGAATACCTTGCTCCCCGG
>CAZUWC010000291.1:0-3299 GCA_964623935.1 uncultured Halobacteriales archaeon | reverse complement strand
CTCGGCGATGAAACGCCTCGCAGGAATCGGAGAGCGCCGCCGCCAGGGCTCGAACCTGGGACAACCACGTATCTGCGGCGCGCAGGCATCCTACGCACCGTAACAGCGTGGTGCTCTACCAGCTGAGCTACGGCGGCACGCATACCGCGGTAGTCGCATGGTTCAGATAGGCGTTTCGCTTTCCGTCCCGCATCGACACGCTTTCACGCACATGCTCGCAACGGGCGGGCATGAGCGACGAGTTCGACGCCGTGGTCGCGCGCGTCCGGGACCGCGTGACACCCACCTCCGAGGAACGCGAGCGCCTGGACGGCGTCGTCGCGGACCTCGTCGCGGCCACCGAACGCGCGGTCGCGGACCTCCCGGTCGAGGCCGATATCGTCCACGTCGGCTCGACGGCCCGTGACACCTGGCTGGCCGGGGACCGCGACATCGACCTGTTCGTCTGCTTTCCCCCGGACCTGGACCGCGAGCGCCTCGAAGAGTACGGCCTCGAGGTCGGCCACGCCGTCCTCCCGGAGAGCCACGAGGAGTACGCCGAACACCCCTACGTCGTCGGCACCTACGAGAGCTTTCGCGTCGACCTGGTCCCCTGCTACGCGGTCGAGGACCCCGCCGCCATCCGCTCGGCCGTCGACCGGACGCCGTTTCACTCGCGGTACGTCGAGTCCCGTCTCGACGAGGCACTCGCCGGCGACGTCCGCGTCTGCAAGCAGTTCCTCTCCGGAATCGGCATCTACGGCAGTGACCTCCGCACGCGGGGATTCTCGGGCTTTCTGACCGAACTCCTGGTGCTGGAGCATGGCGGCTTCGGGCCGCTCGTCGAGGCCGCCGCCGACTGGCACCCGCCCGTCGAACTCGACCCCGAGGGCCACCGCAGGGCGTCCTTCGAGGACCCGCTGGTCGTCGTCGATCCCACCGACCCCGAGCGCAACGTCGCCGCGGTCTGCTCGCCCGGGAACGTCGCCCGCCTCCAGCACTACGCCCGCGACCTGCTGGCCGAGCCCCGAGAGGCGCTGTTCGAGGACGACGATCCCGAGCCGTTCGACGCGGCCGGCGTCTGCGAGGCCATCGGGGACCGCACCACGACGCCCCTCGCCGTCCGCTTCGACGCGCCCGACGTCGTCGAGGACCAGCTCTGGCCACAGCTGGAAAAATCCCGCGAGGGTCTCGCCAGCGAACTCGACCGTCGCGGGTTCGACGTGTTCCGGTCGGCCGCCTTCGCCAAGACGGGCAGCGACGCCGGGGACACCCGAGAGGTGACCGCGACCGGCGACGCCGTCCTCCTGTTCGAACTCGAAGTGGTCGAGCGCCCGCGCGTCGAGCGCCACGAGGGGCCGCCGGTCCACGTCCACGACCACGCCCGCGACTTCTACGAGGCCTACGTCGACACGGAGGCGTACGGCCCCTTCGTCGCTGGGGACCGCTACGTCGTCGAGCGCGAGCGCGAGTACACGAGCGCGACGGCCCTGCTCAAGAGCGACGCTGTCTTCGACGTGGCGCTGGGTGCCCACGTCGCGTCCGCACTCGAGGAGGGATACGACCTGCTGGTCGGCGACGAGATCGAAACGCTGGCGGACGATTTCGGGGTCGAACTGGCAGAGTACTTCCGGCCGGAGCCGTGAGGCTGCGCCCGGGACGAACGGCGAAATCAGCCGTTTGGACCCGGACGCTCGAACGCGTCTCTGGCGGCGTCCAGTCTGGTACGGTCGCGATCTCGGAGGAGCTTGACTGCCTCTTTTGCTTCGACTGCCTCGTCTGCCGTGAGCAGTCCAGCGACCGTGTTCGGGTCCAACTCTTTTGTCATCTGGCAGTATGTTCTGCCGTCCGGATCGTTTTCAACCCTTCGCCTCTGTCACCCGATGTAGCGCAGGTCCTCGTCGGAGGGGGCCGGCGTGCCCTGTTCCATCTCCTGGATCTTGCGGACGACCTCCTCCATCTCGTCGGCCCGTTCCTCCAGCGAGCCGAAGTCGACCTCGAAGCCGAGCACCTCCTGGAGGACTTCGAGGACGGCCTGTGCGCTCTTGGGGTCGACGAGGTAGCCGCTGGTCTCGCCCATCAGGCAGGCGGCGTCGACGCCGCGGCGCTCGCCCAGCCCCAGCAGGAGGCCACTCACGCCGACGATGCCGCCGGCGGGCTCGTCGCCGCGGAACTCGACGCCGGCCGCGGCGAGTTCCTCCTTGCCGGCCTCGGTCGTCGCGGCGCCGATGACGTCGTAGGTCTCGATGAGTTCGCCCGTCGGAACCCCGCCGAGTGCGAACACGCGCTCGGCGCCGAACTCTTCGGCGAGGTCGAGGAACGCCTCGGCGAGGCCGTAGTGGCCGACAGTGTCCTGTGCCTGGTGGTCGCCGGTGAGCACGAGCAGGTCCTGGCCGTCGGTCTCGACGGCGTGTAACTCGGCACCCGCCAGTTGCGTGAGACCGTCCTCGACGCTGACCTGCGGCGGGAGGTGCGTCGAGTGGACCCGCCTGACGAGTTGCCCGTCGCGCTCCTCGACGAGGTGCTCTGCGGCGAGTTTGCCGACGTGGCCCACCCCGGGCAGCCCCTCGACGAAGGCCGGCTCCGAGAGATCGGGCTCGGCGACGACCTCGATGTCGAATTCGTCCATACCCCCTACTCCCGATTGCGCCGCTTAAGAGCGCGTCGATACTCGCCGTGGGGGTCCTCGGGATTGAACGGCGCCGGGGCGCTGTTGACCGCCTCGGCCCCACACTCGGGACACGCCTCGCCGAGCGTGTACACCGGCCGCTCGTGTTCCTCATCCCAGGCCGAACAGACCAGAATGTCCGATTTCATCGCACCGTGGGGCGGGGCGGTTACTCCTCGTCTTCGTTGCGCTCGCGGTGGAAGCGTGCGGTCCCGCCCTGCTCTTCGACGACCGCGCGTGCCCGGTCGGCACTCTCCTCCAGTTCGGATTCGGCGGTCTTGTAGTCGGGCGCCTGGACCTCGATGCGGTACTCCGGGGCACCGACGTAGGTCACTTCGAGGTCGATCTCTTCGGGAACATCACCGTTGCCTTCGGCGGCTTCGAGGGCGTCCTTGATGACGTCGAGTCCGTCGCTGTCGGGACACTGCAGATCGACGTAGCCCGTGACATTCACGTACGGGACAGAGACGTTCTCGCGTGCGGTCTCGACGATGGCCTCGATTTCGTCCTCCGAGAGGTCCGTCTCTTCGAGCGCCTCGGCGCCGTGGATGGCCGCCTCCTCGAAGCCGCCGTACATCGAACCGAACTCCGCGAGCAGTTCGTTGGCGATGGCCGCGTACTGCTCGTCGTCGATGTCCTCGCCGAAGGCCAG
>CAZUWC010000290.1:0-3300 GCA_964623935.1 uncultured Halobacteriales archaeon | reverse complement strand
CTCGGCGAGTGGGTGCTCCAGGTGGCCGACGAGGCGCCCTCCCACATCGTCGCGCCGGCCATCCACAAATCGCGGGCGGGCATCGCCGACCTGTTCAACGAACAGTTCGACCCCGAGGAATCCCTGGAGACGGCCGAGGAACTCACCATGTTCGCCCGCGAGCGCCTGGGCGAACTCATCGAGGACGCCGACGTGGGGATGACGGGTGCGAACTTCGTCACCGCGGACTCGGGCACTATGGCCCTGGTGACCAGCGAGGGCAACGCCCGCAAGACGGTGACCGTTCCGGACACACACATCGCGGTGGCGGGCGTCGAGAAGATCGTCCCGCAAATCGAGGACCTCCAGCCCTTCGTCGAACTCATCGGCCGCTCGGGGACCGGTCAGGACATCACCAGCTACATCTCGCTGTTCACGCCGCCGATGGACTCGCCGACGGTCGACTTCGACGACCCCGACACGCCGATCACGGACGGCGACACCGATCGGGACTTCCACCTCGTGCTCATCGACAACGGCCGCATGGCGATGCGCGAGGACGACGACCTGCGCGAGACGCTGTACTGCATCCGGTGTTCGGCCTGTTCGAACACGTGTGCGAACTTCCAGTCGGTCGGGGGTCACGCCTTCGGCGGCGAGACCTACTCGGGCGGCATCGCGACCGGGTGGGAGGCCGGCATCGAGGGCCTGGACACCGCGGCGGAGTTCAACGACCTCTGTACGGGGTGTTCGCGCTGTGTCGAGGCCTGTCCCGTCGGGATCGACATCCCCTGGATCAACACGGTGGTCCGGGACCGCATCAACGGCGAGACCGACCGGGAGTTCGAGTTCCTGGTCGACGGGCTCACCCCCGACGCCGAGGAGAGCGGGCCGGACCTCCAGAAGCGCCTGTTCGGCAACTACGAGACGCTGGCCAGACTGGGCAGCGCCACCGCGCCGGTCTCGAACTGGATCGCGAACGCGGCGCCCGTCCGACGCCTCCTCGAACGGGTGGCCGGCGTGGACCGGCGCCGCGACCTGCCCGCCTTCCAGCGCGAGACGCTGCTGGACTGGGCCGAGAGCCGCGAGTCGCCGGCGCCCGACGATCCCGAACGGCAGGTAGTGCTCTATCCCGACGTCTACACGAACCACATCCAGGTCGAGCGCGGCCGGGCGGCCATCCGGGTCCTGGAGGCGCTCGGGTGCGAGGTCACCGTGCCGCCGGCTCCCGGAAGCGGCCGGGCGCCCCTCTCCCAGGGGATGATCGACACCGCGCGGGACAAAGCCGAACGCGTCGCGGAGACGCTCGCGCCGTACCTCGACGCCGGCCGCGACGTGGTTGTCGTCGAACCCTCCGACCTGGCGATGTTCCGCGGCGAGTACGAGCGCCTCCTCCCGGGGGAGGCGTTCGACCCGCTCGCGGAGAACAGTTACGAGCTCCTCGAGTACGTCTACGGCCTGCTGGCAAACGGTGCCGACGCCGAGGCGCTCGGGTCGGGTGAGGGCGCGTCGGTGGCCTACCACAGCCACTGCCAGCAGCGCACGCTCGGCCTCGCAGAGTACACGACTGCGGTCCTCGAGGAGTGTGGCTACGAGGTGGCGACCAGCGACGTCGAGTGCTGTGGCATGGCGGGCTCGTTCGGCTACAAACAGCAGTACTACGACCTCGCGATGGACGTCGGCGGGAACCTGGCGGGCCAGCTCCGGGAGGCCGACGCCGACCGCGTCGTCGCGAGCGGGACCTCCTGTCTCGACCAGATCGACGACCTCCTGACGGCGGACCCGGTCCACCCAGTGACCCTGCTTGCTCCCGACGGGCGGTGGGACTGACCGTCGAGGCCGGTCATACGGTTTCGCGCCCCGGGTGGGGCGAAACTGCTCACGGGCTTATATAGTGATTGCTGTAACTGTTTACCGGTACGACCGCACGACAGCGTTCGGTCGATCCGGCAATGACTTACAGCAATCACTATAGCCGGCAGTATCAGTCCGTCGAGAGCGCGCGATACGTGCGGCTCGGCCCGTTGCCGGTCGCGGTCACCAGGTTGTACTGTTCGAGTTTGCCCAGATAAGAGCGCACCTGCCGCTTGGTCCGGGGGCGAGCCACCGCCGACTGGTACCGCGCGTAGAGGGTCTTCGGCGCGAGTGGCCCCTCGTCGGTCAGAATGTCGTAGAGGCACCGCTGGTGGTCGGTGAGTTTCTGGAGGCTCTTCTGGCGGCGCCGCTCCCGGGCCTCCGGGATAGCGGCCTCGAGGTGGGCGTCGCGGACGTGCCCGGCACCCTCGTGGTCGGCGTTGCGGGCGGCGGCGCGCAGGATGCCGATGGCAGCGCGTGCGTCGCCCGCGGCCGCGTCGGCCACGGTCGCTAGCTGGTCGGCCGCGACGGCGTCCGGGTCGAGCCCCCACTCCACGCGGTCCGAGAGGATGCCCACGAGTTCCTCGTCGGTGTAGGCGTCGACGGAGAGGTGGACGCTGGACCGCAGCCGCGACTGGAGGCGCTCGTCGAGTGTCCCCCAGACGTCCTGTGCCCTGTTCGCGATGAGGATGGTGCTCAGGTGCGGAATCCCGTACAGTTCGCGCAGGACGTCGGGGTCGGCGAGCTGGTCGACCTCGTCGAGAACGACGAGATACGGCGTCTCGAGGGCTTCGAGGCGTGCCAGGAGTTCGTCGCGTGGCGTCGACCGGTGGACGTCGTAGGTGGTCGCGATGCCGTCGAGCAGTTTGTACAGCACCCGGTAGTGCGTGGAGTGTTGCCAGCAGTCGACGTAGTGGGTCGCCAGGTCCAGCACTTCGCTCTCGAGTTGGGCCAGCGCGTACCGGGCGAGACACGTCTTCCCGGCGCCGCTCGGCCCCGTGAGCAGGGCGTCCTCGGGACGGCCGCCGTCGACGACTGGCTCCAGCGCCGCCGAGAGGCGGTTCATCTCCTCGTGACGGTGGACGACCTCGCGGGGCAGGAAATCGTCCTGCAGGACGCGAGCGTCGTGGATCACACCCGACACTGACGCGACCAGCGGTAAGTACGTCAGCCGTCCGGGCGGTGAAAGTAAAAGTGGTCGACGGCCATGCGAAAGCATGTCGAAATTGCTCACGTGCGTATATCCACCCGGTCACGATTCGTTCAAGATTCGGTCGGCAGGAACGGGCGTGACACGCCTTCGAACGCCCGCTCAGTCCACGTTGTCGTTGAGTGGACCGTGACCGGGTGGATAGCTACCAGTATCAGAAGCCCCTTCCTGCGTGTGGAGGATTCCCGGACGTCGACGGGATCTGTGGCCGTCGGAGGACTCCCGAAACGGACCCGTATAGCGTCCCCCATCGCTCA
>CAZUWC010000289.1:0-3312 GCA_964623935.1 uncultured Halobacteriales archaeon | reverse complement strand
TCCTCGGTGAGGTCCTCCATCGTCACCAGCCCCTCGGTCGTCCCGAACTCGTCGATGACGATGACCATGTGCATGCGCTCGTCGCGCATCTCCGCGAGCAGGTCGTCGACGTTCTTCGACTCGGGGACGTGCAGCGTCGGCTCGATGAGGTCCGCGAGGTCGGCGTCGTCGTACTCGCTGTAGTTGACGTCCCGGACGAGGTCGTTGATACTGACCACGCCGATGACGTTGTCGAGGCTCCCCTCGTAGACGGGGACGCGGGTGTGACCGCTGTGGATGCAGGCCTCGATGGCCTCGTCGACGCCCGCAGTTTTGGGGACGGCCGTCATGTCCAGCCGGGGCGTCATTACCTCCTTGGCGATGGTGCGGTTGAACCGCAGCGTGCGCTGGAGCATCTCGCGTTCGTCCTCGTCTAAGACGCCCTCGCGTTCCCCGGTCTCGATGATGTCCCGGATCTCCTGGCGGGTGATATACGAGGTTTCGATGGCGCCGCGCCCGCCGGTGACCCGGTTGACGGCCCGCGTCAGGTGATCGAACAGGACCACCAGCGGCTTGAGGACGATCTCGGCCCACTTCAGGGGGCGAGCGATGCGCAACGCCCAGGACTCGGTGTTCTCGATGGCGTAGGATTTGGGGGCGCTCTCGCCGAACAGCAAGACGAGCGCCGTGATGCCGACGGTGGCGAGGACGACCGCCAGCCCGCCGTTGCCCAGATAGAAGGCCAACAGTCCGGTCGCGATCGAGGACATGGCGATGTTGACGAGGTTGTTGCCAACGAGGATCGTCACGAGCAGGCGGTGGGGGTTATCCCGCAGGCGCTTGAGCAGCGCGCCGGCGGTGCTCTCGTCTGCGAGGGAGTCGACACGGTGGTCCGCGAGCGAGAACATCGCGATCTCCGAGGAGGAGAAGAACGCAGAGAGGGCGAGCAACACGACGATAGTGAGCAGGCCGAGCGTGACGAAGAGCGTGTCGCTGATGGTGGCGACGCCGAAGACGTCGACCGAGAGTGGCACACACGCGGCCGTGGCTGTCACGATATCCCCCATTGACGTATGGCCTTGTTTGCCGGCGGGATTAAACGTTGTTGTGGCAGGAACGGTGATTTTCGCAACTGTCCCGGGTCGACCACCCGAGTGGCGCACAGGCTGTCCCCGGTCTGACACCGCGCTGTCGAAGGGCTTACACGCTTTTCGCCCCTACGATAGGTCATGAGCGACTCACAGCTCACACTCTACCGGTTGCAGGCCTGCCCGTTCTGTGAACGCGTTGTCCGCCTGCTCGACGAGTACGACATCGACTACCACTCGCGGTTCATCGAGCCGATGCACTCCGAGCGGAACGTCGTCAAGCGCGTCAGCGGCAAGCGCTCCGTCCCGGCGCTGGTCGACGAGAACACCGGCGCCGCGCTGACCGAGAGCGCCAACATCGTCTCGTACCTGGAGACGACCTACGGCGAGGGACGCCTGCAATTGGACGAGTCCGACGCGGACGCCGACCGCGAGACCGTCACCGCCAGCGAGGGATCGTAGATGGACCTGGAGTTCGACGTCGTCGACCTGGAGGCGGCCGACCACGTCGCCGAGGGCGACACCGCACCCGACTTCACCCGACCCCTGGTCGACGACGAGTACTGGGAGGACGTCGCGCTCTCGGAACTCACCGAGGAGGGCCCCGTGGTGCTGGTCTTCCACCCCATGGACGGCGCGTTCCCGGCGACCTACATCTGGAACGAACTCCGGGACCGCGACTTCGCCGACTACGACGCGACCGTCGTCGGCCTCTCCATCTCGACGCCCTACGAGCACAAGACGTTCATCGAGGAGCGCGGCGTCTCGTTTCGCTTCTTCTCGGACCCCGCCAACGGCGTCGCCGAGGCCTACGGCATCGTCAACGACCTCGACGGGATGACCGGCATCTCCGAACCACGGCCGGCGACGTTCGTCGTCGACGGGGACCGCACCGTCCAGTATGCCTGGGTCGCAGGCGAGTGGCCCGCGTTCCCGGAGTACGACGAACTCGAGGCGGCCGTCGAGGCCGTCGTCTGACATGACCGACCGGGGAGCGGGCGAGGACCCGGCCGCCACCGAGCGGGCCGCCGACGCAATCGGTGCGGGCGACCTCGTCGTCTATCCGACCGAGACGGTCTACGGGCTGGGCGCCGACGTGCTGGACCCGGCGGCCGTCGAGGCGGTCTTCGAGTCGAAGGGACGGGGCCGCGAGGACCCGGTCTCGATGGCGGTCCCCTCCGTCGAGGCCGCGCTCGAGTACACCGCCCCGACCGCCCGCGAGCGGCGGTTCATGCACGAGTTCCTCCCGGGGCCGGTGACGGTCGTCGTCGAGCGCACCGGGCGGGTCCCCGACGTTTTGACGGCCGGCCGCGAGCGCGTCGGGGTCCGCGTCCCCGACCACGAACTGGCGCTGTCGCTGCTTGAGGCGGCCGAGCCGGTCACCGCCACCAGCGCGAACGTCAGCGGCCGTCCGAGCGCCCGCACCGTCGGGGACCTCGACGGCGAGATCCGCGAGGCCGCGGCGGTCGTCCTCGACGGCGGCGAGACCCCGGGCGGCGGGTCGACCGTCGTCGACGTCACCGCGGGCGAGATTCACCGGCGCGGGCGCCTGGCCGACGAAATCGAGGCCTGGCTCGACGGGGCGTGACGATGCTCGATGGCCCCCGGGAGTACGCGTGGTTCGCCGTCGCCGTCCTGCTGGTCCTCGGTGGCACGGTCGCCGCCGGACTGTTGCCGGGGACCTGGCCCTACCAGGTGCTCGCGGGTGGCATCATCGTGGCGGGCTTTGCGGTCGCGTGGGTCGCCCTCGGCGTCGAGTTCCGGGACGTGGAGTGATCTCTATCACGCCGTGTTGCGCCGATCTGATAGTGATTGCTTAACGATTTACCGTTTCAACCGCGTTACGTCGTGCGGTTGATCCGGAAAAGGCTTACAGCAATCACTATGAGTCGTCGAGATAGGAAATCGTCGCTGTGGCGACTCGCCGCGTGAACTCCTCGACGACGGTTCCCTGCGTCCCGACGACGTGTATATCGTCTTTCAGCGTCGCAACCGTCCACGGGAGGACGTGGCTCCGCCGGTTGGGTTTGCCACGGAACCAGGCACTGCTCGGAACCGGGAAACTCCCCGGATGGTGAGACTGTGCGGTGAACGCCACACCGATCGACTCTTCGCCGGCGTAGGGCAACTGCTCCCCTGCGACGACCAGCCACGGTCGTGGGTTCCCCGACGTAGTGTCAAACGGGTTCGGCGCCCACACGACATCTCTGGTGTCATCTGACGAGTGCTCCACTCTGAAGGTTAC
>CAZUWC010000288.1:2012-3317 GCA_964623935.1 uncultured Halobacteriales archaeon | reverse complement strand
CGGGCGCACGACTCCTCGTCACGCCCGGCAACCACGACACGATGCTCGACTCGGTGTGGGAGGGGCCGACTGCCGAGACGTACCGCGTCGGGGGGACGGTCGTCTGTCACGGCCACGTCGAACCCGACGCCGAGGCCGACCGGTACGTCCTCGGCCACGACCACCCGACCATCACCGTCGAGGGACAGCGCCGCCCCTGCCTGCTCGCGGCCGACGGCGTCTACCGCGGGGCCGACGTCCTCGTGCTCCCGGCGTTCAACCGCCTGCTCCGGGGTGTCGAGGTCAACGGCATGTCCGCGGCCGACTTCATGTCGGCGCTGGTGACCGACGCCGACGCGTTCGCGCCCGTGGTCGTCGACGACGGCGACCCGCTCGTCTTCCCGCCACTGGGAGAGTTTCGCCACCGGCTGTGACGGTCAGTCCATCCCGTCGACGCCGGTGAACTCGAAACGTGCGCCCCCCTCACCAGCCTCGGTGACCCGGACCGACCAGCCGTGTGCCTCGGCGATGCGCCGGACGATGGTCAGTCCGAATCCCGTGCCGCCCGCGGCGGTCGAGTAGCCCGACTCGAAGACCGCTTCGCGCTCGCTCTCGGGGATGCCGGGGCCGTCGTCGGCCACGTAGAAGCCCTCTTCGATGGTGCCGACGGTGACTGTGGCCTCCGAACCGCCATGTTCCGCAGCATTCCGGAAAAGGTTCTCGAACAGCTCCTGCAACCGGCTCGGGTCGGCCCGGAGCCGTCGGGATTCCACGACCCCGAGGTCGGCATCGGCCGTCCGCGAGGTCTCCCAGGCCCGCTCGGCGACGGTCCCGAGGTCGACCGGTTCGGGGTCGGTGATGGGCTCACCCTGTTCGGCGAGCGTGAGGATGTCCTCGACGATGGCCTCCATGCGGTCGTGGGCTCTGAGGAGGCGGTCCACTGCGTCGTCCTCGACCTCGCGTTCGAGCAGTTCGGACGACGCCCTGGCGACGTGCAGGGGGTTGCGGAGGTCGTGTGCCATCGCCGAGACCAGTTCCTCGAGGCGTTCGTTCTGTCGCTCCAGTTCCCGCCGGGCCTGCTTGCGCTCGGTGATGTCCGTGTAGATGGCGTACCCCACCTGTTCGTCGCTCCCCCGGTCGCGGACCACGATGTTCAACAGGAAGTCACGGACGCCGTCTACCGTTTCGCGCCTGACTTCCGTCCGCATCCGCCCCTCCGAGAGTATCTCCCGGTTGAGCTGCCGGGCCTCGCCCTGTCTGTCCTCGGGGACGATGTAGTCGTCGGGGTTCTCGCCCGCGATCTCCTCGCTGTCGTACCCGAAGACC
>CAZUWC010000288.1:0-1912 GCA_964623935.1 uncultured Halobacteriales archaeon | reverse complement strand
CGCTCGATACGCTGGCCGATCTTCTCGAGGTCCTCGTCGTGGACGAACTCGCTCGCCGGCCGTCCGACGACCTCCTCGGGGCTGTCGGCGTTGGCGAAGTCCACGGCGGCCGGGTTCACGTACCTGAGCACACCCTCGGCGTCGTAGACCGTGACCGGGGCCGGCGACACCTCGACGGCGTTCGGGTAGACCGTCCGCTCGTCGTCGTCCTGCGACATCCATCCGAGATAACACGTCCTCCTACTTAATGTTAGTGGCCCAACCTATCTGTCCGCGCTCGCCCGGACCGCCATCGCCGCCTCGCGGCCGCTCTCCATCGCACCCTGGATGGACGACCACCGCGTGTAGTCGCCCGCGAGGTACACCTCGCCAGCGGGAGCGTCGACGGCCGGCAACTCCTCGCGGAAGCCCGGCGGCTGGTCGAACTGCGCGAACTCGATGCGGTCGGTCGCCAGGCGTTCGAGGTCCGCGAACTGGTTCTCGGGGAACCACGACGCCAGCGCCTCCCTGACTTCCCGGGTGAGCGCCGCGTCGTCTGGCTCCTGCTGGCCGAGGAACGTCGCGCTGAGCAGTTGCTGGCCGTTCGGGGCGTACTCGGGGGCAGCCTCGGAGACGGGCGCGACCTGGTTGGGCCGGGCGTCCGCCGCGTTCAACAGGAGGCGCGCGCCGCTCCGTAACTCCTGGGTCGCGGGCACGGCGAGGTGGAGCGTGACGCAACTCCGGGCAGCCGTCGGGATCGTCTCGACACCCGTCAGTTCCTTTGCGGTCGGCGGGTCCGTCGCCACGACCGCCGCGTCGGCGGTCAGCGTCTCGCCGGGTGTCTCGACGACGACCCCCCCGTCGCCGGACCCGTCGTCCCCCGCGGGCCGCACCGCTTCGACCGGCGTCTCCAGGGCGATCTCGACGCCCGCCTCGCGGGCCCGCGCCGCGAGCTGGGCCGGGATGGCGCCCATCCCCGCCGCCGGGACCGCCGTCTCGCCGGCAGCGAGCATCTTGAAGGTGTACTCGAAGATGGCCCGTGAGGTGGACAGCGAGCGGTCGAGCGTGATCCCGCCGTAGAAGGGGGCGGCGAAGTTTTCGACGAACCGCCGCGAAAAGCCGCGCTCGCGCAGGGACGCCTCGATGGTCGCGTCGGCGCCGTCGAGCATCTCCCCCGGCGGTTTCCCCGCCAGTTCGCGCCGCAACGCCAGCACCCGCCACTTGTCGCCCAGCGTGATTTCGTGGTTGAACAGCGTCGCGGTCACTGCCTTCGGGTCCCGCAACGGGTCCGACAGCGTCGACCGCTCGCCGGGCCGGCACAGCGTCGCGCCGGGCGTGAAGGCCCGCAGGTCGAGCGCGTCGAGGTCGAGTTCCCGCCTGACCGCGGGGTAGGCGGTGAAGAGCACCTGGAACCCCCGGTCGAGCGTGAACCCCTCGAGGTCGCGGCTGCGGACGCGCCCGCCGGGTACGTCGCGGCGCTCGAACAGCCGGACGTCGTCCCCCCGGTCGGCCAGGGTCCGGGCCGCGACCAGCCCCGCCAGGCCGCCGCCGACGACCGCTACCTCCGTCATGTGACCGCCTGTGAGCCCCACCACCAAAACGCCTGCGAGAGGCGGCTACTCGACGGGTTCGACGCCCGCGAACTCGAAGCGTGCGCCGCCCTCGGCGCTCTCGGTGACCCGGACCGACCAGCCGTGTGCCTCGACGACCCCCGTCACGATGTTCAGCCCGAAGCCAGTCCCCTCCTGACGGGTGGAGTAGCCCGGCTCGAAGACGCGCCCGCGTTCGTCCTCGGGAATCCCGACGCCGTCGTCTGCCACGAAGAACCCCGATTCCTCGGGCAGTTCCCCGACTCTGATCGTCACCGTCTCGGCACTATCGTCGTCGTGCCCGTCGTCGCTCCCGTCGCTGGCTTCGCCGGCCCGACCGTCCG
>CAZUWC010000287.1:0-3323 GCA_964623935.1 uncultured Halobacteriales archaeon | reverse complement strand
CCTGGGCGACCAGCGACGCGGCGCTGGCCGTCGACTGCACCCGGAGGTCGGGCCGCCCCTCGACGCGGTGCTGGAGGCGCAACATGCGGAGCATCGACGGCTTCGAGAGGACGTTCCCCTCGCGCTGGATGAGCGACGTGCTCCCCGTGTCCGGCGAGAACGTGGGCGAGAACTCCCGCTGGACGTCCTGGAAGGCCTCCTCGGAGGGGAGGCCAGTCGTGAACTGCTGGGTGCCCGTCGATGTCGAGATGTTCCCGAGTCCCAGCGCGAAGACCGCCGTCGCCACCAGGAACAGGAGGACGACGTACCGGGGGTTGTTGACGATGTGGTGGTCGATCCAGTCGATGTACTGCTGGTGGTCGACACCTTCGAGCAGGTCGTGGACTGGCGTCGGCCCACTCATCGCGAATCGCTCACCCGTACTGCCTGTAGAGGATGGCCCCGCCCACGACCACCGTGAGGAGGAGCGCGCCCACGAGCACCAGCGGCGGCCCGCCGTCCTCGGTCTCCTCGACGGAGACGGCCAGGCGGTAGGTCTGGGAGAGCTTCGTGTCGCCGTCGGGTTCGTCGTACTGGAAGTCCACGGAGACGGGGTATGTCTTCGCCAGGGCACCGCCACTGGCGCCGACCGAGAAGCGCACCGTCTCGGACTCGCCGGGGTCGAGACTCCCGATGAACGCCTCGTCGTCGTCGACGGAGATGGGCGAGTCGGCGAACATGTTGGCCGAGATGTCCGAGAGGCGCTGGCCGGCGTTGTTGGTGACCGTCACCGCCAGTGTCGTCCCCGCTCCCGGCGAGAGTGTCGCCCCGTCGACCTCGAGGCCGAACTGCCGGGTGTCGGGCCCGACCTCGGCCGGGACGTCGATGGTGTCGCTGGTCCGCAGGTCGCCGTCGCTGTTGCGGTACTGGACTTCCATCGAGTACTGCTTTTCGCCCGCTTCGCCCGACTCGCTGATCTCGACGGGGAGGCTGAACGACGCCGACTCGCCCGCCGCAAGGTCCCCGACCGGTGCCTCCGTCTCCAGGGGCGTCACGTCCTGTTTGTTGGTCTCGAAGACGACGACGGCGTTCCCGACGTCCGCGTCGCCGGTGTTGACGACGCGGCCCTCGATGGTCCCCTCGTCGCCGACGCGCAGCGTCGATGTCACTTGGTCGATGTCGAAGGACTGCTCGGGGTCGGGTTCGATTCCCAGCGACCGCGAGGGGGCCGTCTCGGTGTCACCCTCCCCGTCCCGGTAGGTGACCGTTGCGTCGAGTGCGTACGTGCGCGTGTCCGCGTCGTCGGTCGCGGTGACGTCGTACTCGACGGTGCGGGTCTCGCCGGGGGCCCAGGCGCCGGCAAAGCGCGAGGCCGACTGGCTTCCCGAGAAGGTCAGGGCGGGCGTCGTCGACGCGAGTTCGACCGAGGCGTCGGTCACGGGGATGGGCCCCTCGTTGCGCATTTCGACCGTGACCGTGCCCGTGTCGTCGACTGCGACCGTACTCTCGGCGGACTCGACGGCGAAGGTCTGTTCCTCCCGTGGCGTGACCGCGAGCGTCCGTGTCTGGGAGGTCTGGGCGCGGCCGTCGCTGTCCTCGTACTCGGCGGACGCGTCGAAGGCGTAGGGCTGTGGCCCGGCGGTCCGCTCGGCCGCCACGCGGTACTCGACGGTGCGGGTCTCGCCGGGGTCCCACTCGCCGAGCTGTCGGGTCGCCGTCGTCGACCCGCCCAGGGAGAGTTCGGCGTTGCGCGACTCCAGGGTCAGGGCGGCGTCGCTCGCGGTCTCGGTGCCGGCGTTCTCGACCGTGACCGCGACAGTGCCGGTCGAACCCACGCGGGCCTGCGAGGAGACGTCCACGATTTCGAGGCGGGCGTCCTCCTCGATTCTGAGGGTGACTTCGAAGTCCCTGTCCTTGTCGAGGGTGAGTTGCGTGCCCTCGTCTCTGCCCTCTTTGATTATTCGGGTGTACTGGTACTCGGCCTCGACCGGGATGGTGTAGGTGCCGGGCTCGGCGCCCTCCTCGACGGTCATCGCGTACGAGATCGTCGTCTCACCCTCGGCGAGTGTCCCGACTGCGCGGGTCTCCGAGTCGATGACAACCGGGGCATTCGAGTCGTCGACAGTGATGGTGAGTCCGCGGGCGGTCGTCACGCGGTCGTTGAGTTGCTGGTTCGTGTTCGAGCCGTCACGCAGGTCGCCGCTGTTCGTGACGGTCAGTTCCAGATCCGTCTCCTCGCCGGGCACGAACGAATCCTCCTCGAGGACCACGTCCAGTTCGGGGGAGCCGATGACGTCTGCGACCACGACGCCGGGAACGATGCTCAACAGGGCCAGTGCGATCAGCAGGTGTGTGCGTTTCATAAGTCGGATGAGTCGGGTGCGGGGGGACCCGGGTATCGTTCGATAGCCACTCGTTCCCTCTCTCGATACGTATATCTGTTGTTTCTCTCCTACTAACAGCTCTGTGGCGGGGCGGGGAGTCCCGTCTCATACTGTCGGCTATAAGCCCGTGAGCAGTTTCGCCCCACCCGGGGCGCGAAATCGCTCACGAAGTTATAGCCGACAGTATCAGTCATTCGACGCCTCCGTCGTGTCGGTGGGTCCGCCCGCGAGTTGTCGGAGGTGGACTCCGAGCACGAGCAGTGCGCCCGTCAGTACCGCGGCTGGTCGGGAACGGGCCAGTCGGACTTGGCCGGGCCACAGTCTGTTTTCCGTTTGGTCCAGTCTGCCTAACTTTACTCGAAGCCATTGCGTGTCCATACGCCACGGACGCGTATCGACTAACTGCCGAGAATAATCGGCTGTTCAAGTATCTATCCTCGGAACAAACCAATACCGGACACTCATGACTGACCAGAACGAATGTTCGAAGCGGAGCCGGAGGTGACGAGAGAACGGATCTATCATCTCAACGTGTTGGAGGACGAGACGATGGTTCTCTTGGGCCGGATATCAGGCGATACTGCATCGGCTGAACGGCTGCTATCACGCGCTGATCACATCCTCGATTTCAGCATCTCCGGAGGTAGTCACGGAGAGGGGCTGGTGTATCTTCATTCGAATCCACCGCCGGCGATCAAACGATTTCTACAGAGTCGAATTCGACGGCTATTAGACGGTCGGCCGTGGACTGGGAGCCACATTGGTCTCACGACGAACCTATCTCCGGACGGTGATCGGCGGTGCTGCCCTCGCGGGCGCCGGGTCGGCCTCGGCCCGCGTGCCGCGACCGGCGCCGGCACAGACCGACCAGCCGCCGGTCCAGCGTGCGACGCTCGCCGCAACGGACGGCGACGGCGGCGACCGGTTCGGCTGGTCGATAGCGACGGACGACGACACGGT
>CAZUWC010000286.1:0-3333 GCA_964623935.1 uncultured Halobacteriales archaeon | reverse complement strand
GACCTCCCGGTTATCAGCCGAGCGCTCAACCTGACTGAGCTATTGGCCCGGGCCGAGCGCATCCCGACCTACCCGGCAGGTCCTGTTAAGCGTTTCTCTTGGCGAGGGCGTGACCCGAGACCGACGGTCACTCGCGGTCGTCGACGTCGTAGGCGTCGTCGTCGAGGTCGACCGTCCCGTCGTCGGGCCGGCGCCCGGAGCCACCGCCGGGCGGGGAGCCCGACCCGCCCGCGCCGGCGCCGTCCTCGTCGGGGACTCCGCCGATGTAGACGTTCCCGGTGACGAACCCCCTGGACTTGGCGTCCGCGTAGGGGACGACCACCCACTTTTTGACCGCCAGGCGGATGGGGTAGCGCGTCGGCGGGAGCACGAGCAAAAAGCCCACGACGTCGGTCACCAGCCCCGGCGTCAGGAGGGCGACGCCGGCCACCAGCAGCAGGGCCCCGTCGAGCAGTTCGTCGGTCGGGAGTTCCCCCTGGGCGGTCTTGCGCTGGATCTTCCGCATCGTGTGCCGGCCCTCCGCGCGGACGAGCAACATCCCCACCAGCGCGGTCAGCACGACCGCCAGCACCACCAGTTGCCAGCCCACCACGCCGATCAGCACCGCCAGCAACATCACGTCCAGCAGCGGGATCAGCAGGAGGACGGCGATGACGCGGAGCATACTCCCCTTTCCGGCCCCGTGCTCAAACGCTTTTCGAGGTCGGGGTGGCGGACCCCTTTTCCGGGGACCCCCCGTAGGAGCGGGTATGGACGCCGACCGGACGACGGTGGAGTGGCGCGAGTGGGGCCCCGAGGCGTTCGCGGTCGCCGACCGGGCGGGCAAGCCCGTGTTGCTCTCCCTGGTGACACGCTGGTCCGGCGAGTGTCGCGAGATGGACCGGACCACCTACGCCGACCCCCGAATCGGGGCCAACGTCAACGACGGGTTCGTCCCCGTGCGAGTCGACGCCGACCGCCGCCCGCGGGTCCGCGAACGGTACAACATGGGCGCGTTCCCCTCGACTGTGTTTCTCACCCCCCGCGGTCGTGTGCTGACGGGCGCGACGTTCCTCGGTCCCGACGGCTTCAGGGACATCCTGGACGGCGTCCGGCGGACCTGGGACGGCAAGGGCGAGGACGCCGGCTCCGTTCCACGGGCGCTCCGGAACGCCGACCCGCCCGGGGGCAGCGTCCACGCCGGCATCGAGGAGCACATGGTCGAGCAACTGCTCGCGGCCTACGACGAGGAGTTCGGCGGCTGGGGGACCGACGTGAAGTTTCCCCTGCCCCGGACCGTCGAGTTCGCCCTGGTGCGGGCCCGCGACCAGGCGACGCGCACCCTCGAAGCCGTCCAGACCCACCTGCTGGACACCTACGACGGTGGGTTCTACCGCTACGCGCGCAACCGCAACTGGCGGGGCGCGGTCCGCGAGAAACTGACCGACGAGAACGCCGCAATGGTGCGGTCGTTCGCCCACGGCTACCGCTACACCGGCGAGGAGACCTACCGCGAGGCCGCCGAGTCGGCCGTCGAGTACCTCACCGCCGACCTCTGGACGGGCGAGGCGTTCGCGGCCAGCCAGGGCGGCGACGAGGCCTACTTCCGACTGGAACCCGCCGAACGCGAGGACGCCGACCCGCCGCCGGTCGACGACACCGCCTTCGCGGACCGCAACGCCCTCGCCGCGGACGCCCTGCTCACCTACGCCGCCTACACCGACGACGAACGCGCCGTCCGCTATGCCGAGCGCGCCCTCGAATACGTCCGCGAGCGCCTCGTGGATGAGGGCCGCGTGGCCCACTACGACGACCCGGACGCCCCCGCAGGATTGCTCGTCGACCAGGCCAGAATCCTGGGGGGACTGACAACGGCCTGGCAGGTGCTCGACGACCCCGGTCCCGCTCGCGCGGTCGCAGACTGGACTATCGAGAACCTCGGAGTCGACAGCGGCGCCTTCCGTGACGGCCCGGTCGAGGGCCCCGGACTGCTCGACAGGCCACTCCATCCGCTCGATACGGTCGTCGAGGCGGCGGACGCCCTGCTCGATTTGGCGCTGCTGTCGGGCGAGGACCGCTACCGCGAGCGTGCCCGCGAGGCCGTCGGGGCCTTCGGCGACGCCACCGACCGGATGGGCGTCGAGGTGGCCCACTACGGGGCCGTCGCCTCGCGGGTGCTTCGTCCGCGGGCCGTCGAGGTGGGTGCGCCGGCCGGCAGCGACCTCCACCGCGCCGCGCTCCGACTGGCGGACCACGAGGCCGTCGTCGTCCCGGACGCAGAGGGCGTCGACGGCGCGCAACTCGTGACCGACGGTGTCATCGAGGGCACCGCGAGGACGCCGGCACAACTCGAGGAACTGTTGACCGACGGCGGCGGCAACGACGACGGGTGACCGCTTTCCGGGTCATACGGATTGCTGTAGTTCTTTGCCGGATCGACCGCATACAGCGTGCGGTCGACCTGGAAAACGGCGACAGCAATCCGTATCAGTCTTCGAGTTCGAACGCCACCTCGACCTCGGTCTGGTACTCGCGGTCGCCGTCGCCGGCGAGATTGACACCCTGTTCGACCACCTCGACCCAGTAGAGGTTCTCCAGCGTCTGCTCGGCGCGGTCGACGGCGCTCTCGGTCGCCTCGGCGAACCCCTCGGGACTCGTGCCGACGAGTGTGATTTTCTTGAAAACCATGACTCCAGGCCCCCCTTCTCGCGCCGGGGACATAGCTTCCGGGGGCGACGACGTTAAGACGACCCACTCGAAGGGTCAGTATGGGACTCGGAAATGCACGGTTGCGGTCGGAACGCATACGGACACCGGGCGACCTGCTGATCGACGACCCGGAGGCGTGTCACGTCTACGCCTGGCTCTTCGAACACGGCCCGTCGCCCCTGGAAGAGTACGTCGGGACGGTCGACGTCAACGACCACCAGGCGCGCCTGGCGGCGACCCGCCTGCAGGTCCACGGCCTCCTCGAGGAGACCGACCAGGGACTCGTCGCCCACCCCGTCCACGAGACGGTCGAGGGCGTCCACGTCACGCCCGGCGTCGCGGCGGTCCTGGCCGTCCAGCTCGAGAACTACAACGTCCGGCGGTTCGTCCGCCGGCACGGCCCGCTCGCGCTGGCCGAGGCCGTCGCCTGCTGGCCCCTGGTCGAACAGGGTGCCCTCGAGAGCCGGCGGGTCGGCGACGCCATCGGCGTCGACCAGCAGGACGGCGTCACCGCGACCAACGCCCTCCGTGCGGTCGCCGACTTCCTCGCTTCTGACCCACACCTCGCGGAAATCCCGGCACCCGACGTGGCGACGGCCGTCCCGGTCGAGTGACCCCGTCGGTGACGGATTCCTGTCGTATCAG
>CAZUWC010000285.1:0-3335 GCA_964623935.1 uncultured Halobacteriales archaeon | reverse complement strand
CGACTGGCTCTCCGACGCCTTCGAGGGCGACGGCCACCCCAACTGGGAGGGGGGCGCTACGGACAACTACGGCAAAGGTTGGAACCGCGTGCGCCGCCAGGCACTCGAACGCGACGGATACGAGTGTGTGGTCTGTGAAACGACCAGGGAGGAACTCGGCCGGAACCCGGACGTCCACCACATCGTCCCAGTTCGACTGTTCGAGGCGGACGAAAGCCGAACGAAAACCGACGCCCACGATCTCGAGAACGTCGTCTCGCTGTGTCCGTCCTGCCACCGCAGAGCCGAGTTCGGGAACGTTCCGAAACAGGAGCTGTGGGACGCGGTCGGCGTGTCGCGGGACGACCGTCTCTTCGCTCCGTGATGGCTACTGGTCGTCTCGGGAACACTGCGGGGACCGGTGCCCGACTCCGGGACACCAGTACCAGGACGGATTCGTAGCGGTCAGAACTCCTGTACCGCGAGCCAGATTTCGTCGTCCTCGAGCGCTCCCTCGGTCGCGGCCCGTGTCTCCAGGGGCTCGGGTCGTGTCCCTCGTCGGTCTGTGCCGTCGGCCCGGTCGGTCTCGGGTGGGAGTGGCCGCATGTGTGTTTCGACGTGTCGCCCGGCAATAAATCTATTGATTAATCATGAAGGTTACGCCCGGGGTCGCGAGAGTTCGAGGTCCTCGGGTTCCTCGGCCGGGCGGTCGAAGCGACCGCTGGTCTGGATGATCGAGAGGGCGGTCATGATGTCCGAGCGGGTCAGGAGGCCGGCGAGTTCGTCGTCGTCGATGACGAGCAGGCGGCCGATGTCGTTGTCCTGGAGTTGTTCGAGGGCGCTCATCACGTCCTCCTCCGAGGAGACCGAGTAGATGTCGGTGGTCATGACGTCCCCGACGGCGTAGGCGTCGCGCTCGAACTCGCGGACCGCGCGGGCGTCCTCCAGCGTGACGAGGCCGATCACCTCGCCGTCGCGCTCGACGGGGTAGCCGGTGTGACGGTCCTCGAACATCTTCTCGACGAGTGCCCGGACGGAGGCATCCTCGTCGACGGTCTCGACGTGGTCGGCCGGCGTCATGATGTCGCCGACGACGACCCCCTCGAAGGCCGCGCGCATGATGGTCTGCTGGGCCTCGCCCGAGGCGCCGATGTAGATGAAGAAGGCCAGCGCCACCAGAAAGAGGTTGAAGCTAACGAGCAGGCCGAACAGTCCGAGGAGGACTGCGAACACCTTGCCGACCTCGGCGGCGATCTTCGTCGCGCGGGCGTACGGTCGGGACCGGGCCAGCAGCGCACGCAGGACGCGCCCGCCGTCCATCGGGAACCCGGGGAGCATGTTGAACGCCGCCAGCGCGACGTTCATCAGCGCCAGGTACCCGAGGACGAAGCGGGCGGCGTCCAGCCCCAGCGAGTGCGCCGAGGGGACTGCGAGGAAGGCCACGTAGAAGGCGGCGCCGACGAGGACGCTCACCACGGGCCCGGCGACGGCGATGTACAGTTCCTGTCTCCAGTCCTCGGGCATCTCCTCCAAGTTGGCGATGCCGCCGAAGAGCCAGAGCGTGATCGACTCGATGGGGTAGCCAAAGCGCATCGCGACGACGGAGTGGCCGAGTTCGTGGAGGACGACCCCCGCGAAGAGACCGACCGCGGCGACGACGCCCAGCACCCACGGCAGGGCACCCGTCGCGAGGAGTTCGCCGTCGAGATTCGCGGCCACGACGTCGTTCATCGTCCCCGCCCACAGTTCCACCTGGGAGGCGATGACGAACGCGAACAGGGGCAACACCAACAGGAAAGTCAGGTCCAGCTGTATTGGGATGCCGAAGGCACTCCCGATGCGGAACCGACGCATGACCGGGTCTACGCGAGGCAGGTTCTTAAAAAAGCGGGCCGTCTACGGGGACGTATGAGCGACACCCGCTCGCAGCCGCTGATCAAACGCGGCGAGGACATCGAGTACGAGACGGTCGAGGCGGCCGAGGGCCTCCGGAAGGGCGTGCTCGTCGGCGAGCACGACGGCGGCGGGAACCTCGCAATCCGCCGGTTCACGCTCGCGCCCGGCGCCGAGGTGCCCAGACACACCAACGAGATCGAACACGAGCAGTACGTCCTCGCCGGCGAGTACGTCGTCGGCATCAGCGGGGCGTCGGAGACGCCTCGTGGGGACGGCGAAGCCGTCGACGGGGGCGAGGAGTACACCGTCAGCGCGGGCGACGCTCTCCACATCCCGGCGGGAGCCGTCCACTGGTATCGCAACGACGGCGACGAGGAGGGCGCGTTCCTCTGTGCGGTCCCGACCGGCGACGACGAGATCCGACTGGTCGAGGGGGAAGGCGAGTGATACTGCCGGCCAACCCGAGGTGAGGGTGACCGCTCCTTCGTTCTATTTATTGAGAACCAGTCGAATATATATGCTATAGAATAAATTCTACAGCTGTTTGCCAAACTTCCGATGAGAGGGGTCGGGCCTAGATATGCGGACGATTGGAAGTCATTACAGGATCGACAGCCAGAAGGCGAGCGTCCGATCTGAAAATCGTCTCCGATATCCGTATATTCTGCCGGGTGAATGGAGCCGGACTGATCCGGCCGCCACGCTCACTCGTTGAGTGTTTTTATCCCAAGCTTTTTTATCTATCTTACCCAATTATCATAAGTAAAAACATGGCTGGGGAACGATCGTCGGGACGGGGCGTCTCGCCGGTTGTAGGAGTTACCCTGCTGGTCACGATTGTCGTACTCGCGAGTTCCACAGCGGGATACGTCATCTTCGGGCTGGCCGAGGGGACCGAACCCGCCCCCAGCGTCGCGATGGAGCTCGAGCCGGCGGGCGACGGCGTCACGCATACCCTCCACCTCGTCAGCGGCGAGGGACTGACAGGTAACCGGACCAGGCTCACCGGTGTCGCAGACGAGCGCGCGCTACACGGCGAGCGCCTCCGTGCGGGCGAGACGATCGAGGTCGTCCCCGTCGAGACAGAGGTCGAGCTCGTCTGGCATGGCGACGGGGCGAGCTACACACTGCACACCTTCGACGTCGATTCCGACGAGCTGGCGTTCGACGTCGGAACCATCGATCACCGGTGTGACTTCGTCGAACAGGAGATGACGAACAACAGCGGTGACCTCGATGTGAACGACGAGGGGGCAGTCTGCGACGTGACAGAGGACATCGATATCGGAATCAGCGACAACGACCTCGACCTGGACAACAACTCGACACTTGTCGGCGACATCGACGTCGACGGGGACGTCGACCTCGACTCCTCGACTGTGGTGGGTGGCGTGAACTCGAACGGGAACGACATCACGGTAACCGGCGGGAGCGAGGTCTACGGTGACGTGGTGGCAGAC
>CAZUWC010000284.1:0-3341 GCA_964623935.1 uncultured Halobacteriales archaeon | reverse complement strand
GGGTGATGCGGGTCACGCCCTGGCGCTTCGAGCGCCGGCCGGCCGTGAACCGCTGTTTGCGGGCGCCGCCCTTGCGGACGCTGACGCGTGCGAGCACGACGCCCTGCTTTGCCTTGTAGCCCAGCGAGCGCGCGCGGTCGAGTCGCGTCGGGCGGTCGATCCGCTCGATAGCGCCCTGCTCGCGCCACTCCTGCTGTCGTTGCCACTGCAGTTCCGCCAACTTGCCCTCGTCCGGGTCCTTCCAGGCGTCCCGGATGTGGGAGTAGAAGCTCCGTGTCATGGGTCTCACCACGGGCGTTGGTGGTTCAAACCCCGGGTGGGGTTCACATCCCGACCTGTACCAGCGGCGGGCAGACAGACCGGAGGTGGGGGCCGCCGGTGTCCGTCCGCCGGTGTCGCAGGTGCCCGCTGGTGCCCGTCGTCCAGCGAGTATCGAAGCTACCCTGCTGGCGAGTAAAAGGGCTTCGAAGTTACGAGACGACACCGATGTCGTCGATGGGGTGGACGGAGTAGTCGACGGAGATGGTGTCCCGCGTCGCGCGGATCTTCCCGACGAACGTCGAGATGTCCGCCAGTTGCCCCTCGAGGACGAACAGTTCCATGCAGTAGTGGTTGCCGACGTGGCTGTGGAAGTTCGAGACCACGAGTTCGTCGCTCTCGTGGCGCAACCGCATCATCTTCTCCTCGACGCTCGTGGTCTCGTAGTCGAACAGCACCGTCACGATGGCCATCAGCTCCCGGTCCTCCAGGCGCTTGTCCTCGAACTCGCTCAGGAGGTTCCGCACCGCCTCGCGGACGATCTCGCTGCGCCCGGTGTACCCGTGCTCCTCGCCGAACTCGTCGATGCGCGCTTCCAGCTCGTCCGGCATCGAGATGCTCACGACGCCCATATATTAACGACACGGGCTCGGTATAATAAATATTAGCATCTAAATCCGGATTCGGAGGTCCGAGATGATAACAACGCCGGCTGACGGGACACGGTTGCGCTGGAGAGGTTCGATTTTCTGTAGCGATATGTAGTTTATCAATGTCCGTCGACGTGGCCGAACCCCTGTACGGAGTGAGTTTTATCGGGAAGGCAGGCCGAGGAACACCAACGCCAGACGGAACCGGCAGGCCGATCACTCCGCGAGAAAATCGGCGACGGCGACCGACTCGTCGGCCTCGATGGCGTCCGCGAGCGCCCGGATGTCGACCTCGCCGACGCGGTGGGGGTACTTGCGCCGGAAGTAGCCGACGATGTTCTCGACGTCGCGTTCCAGCAGTTCGCGGGCGTTGGCGTGGTCGGTCGGGACCGCCTGGGGCCAGTCGAAGACGACCACGCCCGCCTCGCGGACGAAGACGTTGTACTCGCTCATGTCGGCGTGGACGTAGCCGGCGTCGTAGGCGCTGGCCATCTCCGCGAGGACGAGATCCAGCACCGGCCGGACCTGTTCGGGTTCGAGTGCGGTCCGGCCGAGTTCGACGCCGTCGATGCGCTCCATCACGACCGCGTGGCGGTTGTGGTCGACCGGCCGCGGGACCGACACGTCCGGGTACAGCGTCTCCAGGGCCTCGTGTTCGCGCTCGGCGGCCTTGCGCGCAGTGTACATCCAGGAGACGTGCTCGCGGTCGGCGGTGTACTCCCGTTCGCGGTTGACCTCGCGGAACTCCGTGTACCCCTCGCGGTGGAACTTCAGGGCCATCGGGGTGTAGGACTGGACCTCGTAGACGTCGCTCTCCTTGCCCACGCCCAGCGGCGCGCCGACCCCCTCGACGGTCCCGCGCTCGGCGAAGGTGTGCAGGGCCAGCGCGTCGTACCCCTCGAAGGTCAGCCGGAAGCCCTCGTACTGGATGGTCTTGCGCTCGATCAGCCCCCGTCGCTCGCAGCGGTCCAGCCGGTACTCGACGTTCTCGGGTGTCAGATCCGCGAAGTCGGGCAGTTTCTCCCGGGCGACCCACTCCGAGAAGCGCATCCCCTGCTCGACCCCCGACAGCAGGTAGAAGTCCTCCGCTTCGAGGTCGGCCAACTCGCTCGCCACGTTCTCGACCATCACCTGTCCGTACTCGGTCGGTTCCCAAAAGCCCGGCGTGTCCGCTCTCGACGACGTGATAAACTATATAGCGCTACATCAAATTCCGGTGTCGGCCGCCCGAGAACTCGAACGCTGGGGGGACAGGGTCGGTTACACTGTCGACGAACAACTACGACTCCTCGGGCTCGTATGCGTGGACGTCCTCGACAGAGGGCGCGCCGATAGCCAGCACGCGCGTGTTTCCGTCGGCGTCCTCGGGATTGTAGGCTCGCTGTGGACTGGCGGGGTCGACGAAGAGTGCCTGGTCGCGTTCGACGGCGTACTCGCCCTCGGGGGTCTCGACGTGCAACTGGCCGTCCAGCACGTAGAACACCTCGACCTGCTCGTCGTGGTAGTGGTACGTGAGGCCGGGCTGTTCGCCGGGCGCGAGGTCGTAGACGCGCATCCCGAGCTTCGAGTCGTGGTACTCGTAACCGGCAGCGGCGCTGAGCGACCGGACGTCCGTCGGGCGGTCGTCCCACTGGTCGAGTTCCGCGGGGTCGATCAGGTGATAGCCCATGTGGGGGGCTGGCGCCCCCGGGACAAAAAGTCAGTCGTCGGCGGTGACCGCTTCGGCCGCTTCCTCGTAGTACGCCTCGATGTACTCCTCGTCGACGCGGTTGAGTTCCGCCTCGGGGAGCATCGAGAGCAGGTCCCAGCCGATGTCGAGCGTCTCCTCGATGTCGCGGTTGGTCTTGTAGCCCTGCTGGACGAACTCCGTCTCGAAGCGGTCCGCGAAGTCGAGGTACTTGTTATCCCGCTCGGAGAGGGCCTCGCGGCCGACGATGTTGACGAGGTCGCGCAGGTCCTCGCCCTCGGCGTAGGCGGCGTAGAGCTGGTCGGAGACGCCGCCGTGGTCGCCACGCGTGAGTTCCTCGCCGATGCCGTCGTCCATCAGCCGGGACAGCGAGGGGAGGACGTTGATCGGCGGCTCGATCCCCTGGCTGTTGAGGTTCCGGTTGACGAGGATCTGACCCTCGGTGATGTACCCCGTCAGGTCCGGAATCGGGTGCGTGATGTCGTCGCTGGGCATCGTCAGGATGGGAATCTGGGTGACCGACCCCTCGACGCCCTTGATGCGGCCGGCACGCTCGTACAGCGACGCGAGGTCGGTGTACATGTATCCGGGGTAGCCACGGCGGCCGGGCACCTCCTCGCGGGCGGCGCCGATCTCGCGCAGGGCCTCACAGTAGTTGGTCATGTCCGTCAGGATGACCAGCACGTGATACCCCTTGTCGAAGGCGAGGTACTCCGCGGTCGTCAGCGCCAGCCGCGGGGTCACGG
>CAZUWC010000283.1:0-3363 GCA_964623935.1 uncultured Halobacteriales archaeon | reverse complement strand
CGCCGTGGACACACAGCACCTTCTCGGGGCGGGGGTTCATCGTGCGGACGAAGTTTTCGAGGCCCTGCCGGTCGGCGTGGCCCGAGAAGCCGTCGACGGTTTCGACGTTCATCTCCAGGGTCATGCTGCTGTGGCGCCCGCGGCCGTCGTCGTTCTCGAGGGGGAGGTCGCGGCGGCCGCTCTGGATGCGCCGGCCCAGCGTCCCCTGTGCCTGGAAACTGACGAACGTCAGCGTCGAGTCCTCGTCGTTCCCGAGGTGTTCGAGCCACGAGAAGATGGGCCCCCCCTCGATCATGCCGGACGTCGAGAGGATGATAGAGGGGTCGCCGTCGGCGACGTCGCGGCGTTCGTCCTCGCCGCCGTCGATGTGGTTGAACTGCTCGGCCAGGAAGGGGTTCTCGTCCTCGTGGAAGATGCGGTCACGCACGTCGTCCCGGAGGTACTCGGGATAGGTCGAGTGGATGGCCGTCGCCTCCCAGATCATCCCGTCGAGGTGGATCGGCACCGTCGGGAGGTCGCCCTCGCGCATGGCCTCCTCGAGGACGAGCATGATCTCCTGGGAGCGACCCACCGCGAAGGCGGGGACGAGAACGTGCCCGCCACGCTGGAGCGTGTTCTCGATGATCCCCTTGAGTTTGCGCTCGGAGTCCTCCTGGTCCGTCTGGTAGTCGTTGCGCCCGCCGTAGGTCGATTCGAGGACGAGCGTCTCCACCCGGGGGAACTCGTTGACGGCACCGTTGAACAGCCGGGTGTCTTCGTAATGGATGTCACCCGAGAAGGCGACGTTGTAGAGGCCGTCGCCGATGTGGAAGTGACAGATAGCCGACCCGAGGATGTGGCCGGCGTTGTGGAGCGTGAGTTTGATGTCGGGCGCGATGTCGGTGACGTTCCCGTATTCGAGGGGGATGGTGTGCTTGATGGCGTCACGGACCATCTCCGATTCGTAGGGGGGCGTCCGCCCTTCCTTGGCGGCGATGTCGAGATAATCGAGCTGGAGGAGACCCATCAAGTCGCGGCTCGGTTCGGTGGTGTAGATGGGGCCGTCGTAGCCGTACTTGTACAGCAGCGGGATGAGAGCGGAGTGGTCGAGGTGGGCGTGGGTCAGGACCACGGCGTCGATGTTGCTGGGGCCTGCACCCAGGGCTTCGGGCACCTGGAGGTAGGGCACTTCCCCTTCGGCGCCGGGCTTGTCGCCACAGTCGATCAGCACCCGCGTTTCGGGTGTCGAGAGGATGAACGAGGCACGGCCAACCTCGCGACAGCACCCGAGCGTCGAGATGCGGACGTACTCGTCGTCGGACATCTCCTCGCGGTGGATCTGGCGGCCGATGCGCTCCAGGATATCGCGGCGCTGTTCGCGTTCCTGCTTGAGGAAGTTCCGGACGTTCGAGACCGTCGAGGACTCGATGGGGGGTGTGCGGACGACCTCGGGCGTCCAGCCGATCTCCTGTGTTATTTCGCGGAGCGTCGACCCGTGGCGGCCGATGACCATGCCTGGCTTCTCGGCCTCGATGACCACCTCGCCCGTGTCGGGGTGGAAATCGAGATCCGTCACGCCGGCCTCCTCGGGGATGACCGACCGGATGCGCTCGCGGGCGTCCGATGGCCGCGAGAGGACCGACGGATCGGGTCGGACGGTGATCCGCTTGCGGAGTTTCGAGGCCAGTTGCCGGATGAGGTCGCCGTTGCGGGCGAACTTCTTGGGGTCCCGCGTGTAGACGACCAGTTCCGGCCCCTCGTAGGTCACCTCCGTGATGGTGATGTCGCTCGGTACCTCGCTCGTGATCTCGTCTCGCATCTCCTCGAGTTGTCGCTCTACCGTACTCATAGTCTGGAAATCCGGGTCCCGTGGCTCCCGGTAGGCGTACCGACGCGAAGGGTCACCGACCCACCGTAGCAGGACGGCACAGTAGGACCAGTCATTTCTCGGTTGATGGTTCGCCCGCGCTCGCGGGCACGACTCCGGACGAAACTGCCCGGAAAACCGATCTATACCGAGAGTAGACACCTGCGGTTATAAAAGCCTTCCCAAACGTTACAACCCGGGCCACCCCAGGCGAGCCATGCGACTGACACCAGACACGGTCCGGAGGGAACACGAGCGGACGCGGTCGCGGGCAGACAGGGTGGTTCCGCTGCTCAACGACGTCCGGGACTCTCTTGGGGACCACTTCGGGACGGACGTCGACCACGTGACGGCCGACCAGTACCGTGGGGCCGTCGACGAGGTGTTCGCGGACGGCGACCTCGCTGTCAACGTGGCCGCGCTGATCCGCGTCCTGCGGAACCTGGACGTCGAGGACGACTACCCGGGGTTCGTCGTCGACGAATTGCTGGGGCGCGAACTCGCCGGGATGCTCGCGGGCACACAGCCGCTTCGCCTGCTCGGTGAGGCCACGTTCCACTACGCGGATGTCCACACCCACGGCGACGAGACCGCTGCTGCAGGCGCAGATGACCTCGACGCCGCGCTCGCGGCGGGCTTCCAGACGCGCCTGCCCGGGTGGGACTGGACTGCCACGGCGAGTCCGTTCAGCGTCTGAAGACAGCGGGTTTATACTCGCCCCCGCGGACACTCGGGTATGAGCGATTCGGAGCAGGAACTCGGCATCACCGAGTCCAAAGAACACGCGACCGGCGACTGGTACGCCGAGGTCGTCCAGAAGGCCGAACTCGCGGACTACGCGCCGATGGGGGGGTTCATCGTCACCCGCCCGCGGGGCTACGAGGTCTGGGAGCGCCTCCAGTCGTATCTGGACGGGTGGTTCAAGGACACCGGCGTCCGGAACGCCTACTTCCCGATGTTCATCCCCGAGAGCTACCTCGAACGCGAGAAGGAGGTCGTCGAGGGGTTCGACCCCGAGGTGGCGTGGGTCACCCACGGGGGGTACGACGAACTCGAGGAGCGACTGGCGGTCCGGCCCACCAGCGAGTCCATCATCGCCCCCTACATGAGCCAGTGGGTCCGCAGCCACCGCGATCTGCCCCTCCGGCTGAACCAGTGGTGTTCGGTCGTCCGGTGGGAGGCCACCGAGACCAAACCCTTCTTTCGCACCAAGGAGTTCCTCTGGCAGGAAGGCCACACCGCCCACCGCGACCACGGGGAGGCCCGCGAGGAGATGCTGCTTCGCCTGGACCAGTACGAGCGCCTCTACGAGGACGTCCTGGCGATGCCAGTCCTGCGGGGTCGCAAGCCGCCCCACGACAAGTTCCCCGGCGCACACACCACCACGACCGTCGAGGCGCTGATGCCCGACGGCAAGAGCGTCCAGGGGGCGACCAGCCACAACCTCGGCACGTCCTTCGCGGAGGCGTTCGACATCGAGTACGTCGACGAGGACGAGGCCAGCCACCTGGCCCACA
>CAZUWC010000282.1:0-3365 GCA_964623935.1 uncultured Halobacteriales archaeon | reverse complement strand
CACGTCGTCAACAACAACCCCGAGACGGTCTCGACGGACTACGACACCTCGGACGGCCTGTTCTTCGAACCGATCACCGCCGAGGAGGTCGCGGACGTCGTCGAGGCCACGAACGCCGACGGCGCGATGGTCCAGTTCGGCGGGCAGACCTCCGTCGACATCGGCGGGCCACTGGAGGCGGAGATCGAACGCCGCGGACTGGACTGTGAGATCCTGGGCACCTCCGTCGACGCGATGGACCTGGCTGAGGACCGTGACCGCTTCAACCAGCGGATGGGCGAACTGGGCATCGCCCAGGCGAGGGGTGGCTCCGCGACCAGCAAGGAGGAGGCCCTGGAACTGGCCCACGGGATCGGCTATCCCGTGCTCGTCCGGCCCTCCTACGTGCTGGGCGGGCGGGCGATGGACGTCGTCCACAACGACGCGGACCTCGAAAGCTACATCGAGGAAGCCGTGCGCGTCTCGCCGGACAAGCCCATCCTCGTCGACGAGTTCCTGGCCGACGCGGTGGAACTGGACGTCGACGCCGTCGCGGACGGCGAGAACGTCCTCATCGGCGGCGTGATGGAACACATCGAGACCGCGGGCGTCCACTCGGGGGACTCGGCGTGCATGATCCCGCCCCGCTCGCTGGGCCGGGAGGTCAACCGGCGGGTCCGCGAGGTCGTCGAGGAGATCGCCCGCGAACTCGATACGGTGGGCCTGCTGAACGTCCAGTTGGCGGTCAAGGACGGCGAGGTGTACGTCCTCGAAGCGAACCCCCGCTCCTCGCGGACGGTCCCGTTCGTCTCGAAGGCCACGGGCGTCCCCATCGCGAAAATCGCCGCGAAGGTCATGGCAGGCGCCTCGCTGGAGGAACTCGATTACGAGGAGCAGATCCCCGACCAGGTCTCGGTCAAGGAGGTCGTCCTGCCCTTCGACCGCCTGCCGGGGTCGGACCCGCGCCTGGGCCCGGAGATGAAATCCACCGGCGAGGTCATGGGCACCGCCGACACCTTCGGCAAGGCCTACCAGAAGGCCCAGATGTCGGTCGGAAAACCGATCCCGCTTTCGGGGACGGCGGTCGTCGACCTGCCCGTCGAGGGCTACGAGGAGTTCTTCGAGGTCAAGAGCTTCGCGGATTTCGAGAGCCCCGAAGAGATCAAGCAGGACCTGCGCGACGGCGAGATCGACCTCGTGCTCTCCCGGCACCGGGACGTGCTGGAGGTGTGTGTCACGGAGACGATCACCTACTTCTCGACGGTCGAGAGCGCCCAGGCAGCCCTGGAGGCCATCCGCCACGCCGACGAACCGATCGACGTCACGTCCATCGAGGACCGCCCCAAGATGCGCGAGTACTGGGGTCAGCCCAAGGAACGCGAGGACCTCCGGGCCCACGTCGAGACGCTCCGGGGACTCGCCGAGTCGGGCTATCTCGACGCGTTTGCCGGCGACGACTTCGCGGACCTGGCCGACGCGCTCGATACCGTCGTCGAGACCATCGACAACACCGTCCTCCTGCTGGGGACGGGCACCGACGCGGAGATGGCCGACCTGCAGGAGGGCCTGGAGGAGCGGGGCTACGACGCGACAATCGTCGACGACCTGCCCGGCGCCGACGAGCAACTGCCCGAGGAACACGCCGCCACCTATATGATGGTCTCGAAGTTCTCCGTCCTCGTCGACCGCGACGCCTCGGCGCGCCTGACCGAGTACGAGACGGCGAAGGCCCACCACAACGTCCTCGCGCGCCTCGTTCCGGGCGACGTCGAGCGCGACACCCACCTGCTGGGCGGCCACGACGAGGACGCCGAGTACATCCGCTCTTTCGAGTTCGAGGACGACCCGGGCGAAGTGTTCGAGGCGGCCGTCGAGTGGGCCGAGTCCGTCGTCGCGGAGCGCCGCCAGTCCTACCGCGCACGGCTGCCCGGCCACGAGGACTCCTGAGCTGTCGGTTATACGTTAGAACACGTCGAGATAGTCCTCCACGACTTCGCGCTCGTCCTCGGTCAGGTCGAACAGGTCGTAGACCGCCCGGTCTATCTCGGCTTCGAGGTCTTCGATGTCGGTCTGGCGGAGTCGTAAAAAAGGTGGCTAATTAACAAATGACAGATAGTATGAGGCAGCCATGCGTCCCATCGAGTCCGGCAGTTGCGAGCAGTCGCAACTCATATTTATATACGTACGTAAAGTGTCCGTATATGTCCGACGCCGACACCGGGGCGGGCGAGGACGGACCGGAGATGGTCCAGATCAATCTCCGGTTGAGCGAGCCCTTCCTCGAAGACATCGACGCGACGTGGAAAGAACAGGGGTTCAACTCCCGGAGCGAGTTCCTCCGCTACGCAGCACGCGACGCAATCAAACACCCGGAATTCTCGCGGGAAGGGTGGAAACAGATCGCGGCCAGCGAGCACGACCTGCGGACTGGCGACGCGGAACTGGTCTCGCGGGAGGAGGTACTGGAACTGATGGGGCGGGACGGGGATGACGGCTGACGATTGATCGTTCTGGTCGCGCCTCTGTCGCCACTCCGGACCGATGGATTTCTTCGGGCAGGTCCACGAACCGCCGGGCATGACGGACGTACACGACGCGTTCCCGGAACTCCAGCACGTCGAGGACGACGACCTGCGGGCCGGCGTCCGCGAGGCCTGGGAGAAGGCCATGGCCGAAACCGGCGTCGAGGACCTCCACGAGGTCCCGTGGTTCCCGCCGGCACAGCGCGAACTGGGCATCGAGGACGAGTATTTGGTCCCGCACGTCCGGGACGTGACCGCCTGTGCGGTCGACATCGCGGAGACGCTCGTCGAACGGCGCGGCGTCGACGTCTCGCTGGATACCGTGATCGCGGGGGCACTGGTCCACGACGTCTCGAAACTCCACGAGTTCGACGGGATGGACACGACACCCGTCGGTGATCTGCTCGGCCACCCCCACTACGGCGTCCACGTCGTCGCACGGGCGGGCCTCCCGGTCGAACTCGCCCATGTCGTCCTCTCGCATACCCCACGGACGTCGGTCGAACCGGCCACGCTGGAAGCCGAAATCGTCCGGCGGGCCGACGAAACCGCCGCGGCGGCGATCAAGGCGACCGCTGTCGATGACTTGCGGGAGGTTTGACGGTTCCCGCTCCAAGAGCGGCCTACAGGGACCGTTCGACCACGAGCGCGTCGTAGTTCTTCCCGCCGAGGTCCTCGTCGTGGCGCCCGACCTGTTCGAACCTCGACCATACCGATCCTTCCGGTGTCGGCGCCCACACTCTTGTGCCGGCGGACGGGAGTGAACTTATAGCGGGGGCCGGCCAAGCGCCCCCATGTCGTTGCGCTTTCCGAGCGAGGTCGTCGTCGAGCGGTTCCTCCCGACGGTGCGGGCGATGCTGGCGC
>CAZUWC010000281.1:0-3366 GCA_964623935.1 uncultured Halobacteriales archaeon | reverse complement strand
TCGCGTGACCCTCGCTGACCTCCTCCATGAGTTCGCCGGTGACGTAGACGTCGTGGACGGGTGCACGGTCGAGGTTCGCCAGCGCACCACCCCCGTAGACCATCGACGCCATCGCGCACTTCATGTCCGCGGTGCCGAGACCGTACATCTGTCCGTCCGTGATGTAGGGGGTGTACGGATCGGTGTCCCACTGGTCGACGTCGCCGAACCCGACCGTGTCGATGTGCGAGTTGAGCATGACCGCGCCGTCCTCCCGACCCTCGATCACGCCGTGGACGTTGCCGAACTCGTCGAGGAACGCGTCGTCGTAGTCGAGCCGTTCCATCTCCGCCCTGACGCGCTTTGCGACCTCCTTTTCGTTTTCGCCGACCGTCGTCGCCGACGGGATGGCGACGATGTCCTGCAGGAACTCGAGACAGTCCTCGCGGTGGGCCGCGACCCACTCACGGATCTCCGGCCGTGCGTCTGTGAGGCTCATGTGACTGGGTTACCGGGGACGGGGACATAAAGACTGTGAGGATCAATGTTCAAGTCCGGTCCCCGACTGGTAGCGGTATGGACCGCCAGATCGACGGCGACCGCCTGCGCGAGCGCTTCGAGGCGTTCAGCGAGATCGGTGCCACGGACGCCGGCGGCGTCGACCGGCCGGCACTCACCGACGCGAACAGACGGGCCCGCGACACGGTCGTCGAGTGGTTCGAGGACGCCGGCCTCGACGTCACCGTCGACGAACTGGGCAACATCTTCGCCCGGCGGGCGGGTGACCGCACGGACGCCGCCCCCGTCGTGTTCGGATCCCACGTCGACAGCGTCTCCGGCGGCGGCCGGTTCGACGGCGTGATCGGCGTGCTCGGCGCGCTGGAGGTCGTCGAGTCGCTGAACGACGCCGGGGAGACCACGGACCGTCCCCTGGAAATCGTCTCCTGGACCAACGAGGAGGGCGTCCGTTTCCAGCCGGACCTGCTCGGCAGCGGCGTCTTCAGCGGGACGTTCGACCGCGAGTTCGCCTACTCGCGCGAGGACTCCGCGGGCAACACCGTCGAGGACGAACTCGACCGCGTCGGCTACAGGGGTGAGACGCCCTGCGAACCGCGCGACCTCCACTGTTACCTGGAACTACACGTCGAACAGGGTCCCTATCTGGACGACCACGACCTGTCGGTGGCGGCGGTCGACGGCGTGTTCGGGTTCTCGTGGCTCGAGGTCGGCCTCGAGGGACTCGCCAACCACGCCGGACCGACGCCGATGGATTCCCGGCGGGACGCACTCGTCGGCGCCAGCGACGTCGTCACCGCGGTGCGCCGACTGACTGCGACAGGCGGCGAGGACCTCGTCGGCACCGTCGGGAGCCTGGACGTCCGGCCGGACGCGGTCAACGTCGTCCCCGAGCGCGTCCAGTTCACCGTCGACCTCCGCTCGGCCGAGGACGCTGTCGTCGAGTCGGCAGTCGGGGACGTCCGGGAAGAGATTCAGTGGGCCGCAGAGCGCGAGGGGCTGGACTACGAGTGCGAGGAACTGATGCGCGTCGACAGCGCGACGTTCGACGAGGGCTGCGTCGAGACGGTTCTCGAGGCGATGACCGAGGCGGGCCACGCGGAGACCCGGCTGACCAGCGGCGCGGGTCACGACGCGAGTTACCTGCACGAGGTGTGTCCGACAGCGATGGTGTTCGTCCCGAGCGTCGACGGCGTCAGCCACCGCGAGAGCGAGCACACCGAGTGGGCGGACGTCCTCGCGGGGGTCGAAGTGCTCGGGCGCGCCGTGGTGAAATCAGCCGCCGGATAAACGCTTTTACCCCACCGGAGGCTCTGTGGACGTGGTATGATACTTTCGGGGACAGTCGTCGCCGACTCGACGACGGTCGTCCAGGACGGGGCCGTCGTCGTCGAGGGATCCGACATCGCTGCGGTCGGAGAGCGTTCGGAGCTCAGGGACCGGTATCCCGACCACCGCGAGGAGCGCTACGACGTCCTCATGCCGGGACAGGTCGGCGCACACATCCACTCGGTCCAGAGTCTCGGGCGGGGCATCGCCGACGACACCGAGTTGCTGGACTGGCTGTTCGACTACATCCTCCCGATGGAGGCGACACTCACGGCCGAGGAGATGGCAGCCGCGGCCCGTCTTGGCTATCTGGAACTGATAGAGAGTGGCACGACGACGGCCATCGATCACCTCTCGGTCGCCCACGCCGACCGCGCCTTCGAGGCCGCCGGCGCGATGGGCGTCCGGGGCGTGCTCGGGAAGGTGCTGATGGACCGGCGCTCGCCCGCGGGACTGCTCGAGGACACCGACGAGGCACTCGCCGAGACCGAGCGGCTCATCCGTGACTACCACGGCAGCCACGACGACCGCATCAGGTACGCGGTCACGCCCCGGTTTGCGGTTTCGTGCACCGAGGCGTGTCTGCGCGGAAGCCGGGAACTCGCGGACAGGTACGACGACGTGCGGATCCACACCCACGCCAGCGAGAACCAGAGCGAGGTCGCGACCGTCGAGGACGACACCGGGATGCGCAACATCCACTGGCTCGACGAGGTGGGCCTGACGGGCGAGGACGTCGTGCTCGCACACTGTGTCTGGACCGACGAGAGCGAACGGGAACTGCTCGCCGAGACCGGCACGCACGTCACGCACTGTCCGTCCTCGAACATGAAACTCGCAAGCGGCGTCGCGCCGGTCCCGGACTACACAGAGCGGGGAATCAACGTCGCGCTGGGCAACGACGGGCCGCCCTGTAACAACACGCTCGATCCGTTCACCGAGATGCGCCAGGCGAGTTTGCTCGGAAAGGTCGGCTGTCTCGACCCGACCGTGACGCCCGCGGAGACGCTGTTCGAGATGGCGACGATCAACGGCGCTCGCGCGGCCGGGTTCGACCGCCTCGGAACACTCCGCGAGGGATGGCGGGCCGACGTGATCGGTCTGACCACGGACGTCACCCGCGCCGCGCCGCTGCACGACGTGCTCTCCCATCTGGTCTACGGCGCACGGGCCTCGGACGTCCAGTTCACGATGGTCGACGGCGAAGTGCTGATGCGCGACGGCGAGGTCCTGGTCGCCGACGCCCCCGCAATCCGGGCAGAGGCACAGGAGATTGCCGAGAATCTCGACCTCGAGGAGGCCCGCGAGAGCGCACAGCGGGTCAAGCCGTGATGACATCCTCCGCGCCGTGAACGGCGCGGTTTCCCAAGCGTTGGGATATTATGGTTCGCGGCGCACCTGCTCTTGTGAGGCTACTCGTCCCGTAGATTTGTCGAACAGGCGCACCGCTGGCTGTGCCATCCAGCCGTTATCCCTATCTCCCCCATCACAGGCGAGATTCGGGAGTACCTTCTGTCGGATGTTCTCGGCTCCGTTCACGTC
>CAZUWC010000280.1:0-3397 GCA_964623935.1 uncultured Halobacteriales archaeon | reverse complement strand
CTCATCACCTCCGAGACCAGTATCTCGTAGGGGTCGGTCGTCTCCCGCCAGGGGAAGGGTCGGTGGTCCGCCTCGTACCACTCGATAAGTGCCTCGCGGACGGCTCCACCGTCGACGTCCCCGAGATGGCCGTCGTCCGTCGTCTCGGGGTCACCGTCCTCCCCCGTGTCACCGCCGCCGTCGCTCGCGCCGGTCATCGTGGCGTGGCGACGACGGCGAGGTGGTCCCCGTGGAACGGCTCCAGGCGTTCGGTCGCCAGCACCTCGTAGCCCTCGCGTAACTCGGCGAGCGCCTCCTCGAAGACCTCCCCGGGCGGGCGCGTCACGTCCTCGCTGCGGGCCTTGATCGCCAGGAGCAGTCGTCCCTCGCCGTCGAGGAACTGCCGGTTCGCCCGAGCGACGGCGGCCTGGCCCCGCGTGGCGACATCCTGGACGATGACGTCGACCGGTTCGACGACGTGGGCGTACGTCTCCGGCTTTCGTGCGTCCTTCAGCAGCGGAAAGAGGTTGGCCCGCGACTCGGCGACTGCGAGCAGGTCCCGCATCGGGCGGGCGGCGAACTCCACGGCGTAGGTCGGCCCGGCGAAGTCCGCGACGTGGCTGACGGTCGTTCCAGCAGCCGCGCCGAGATACAGGGCCGTCTCGCCGCCCGCGAGGCCCGTGTCCATCCCCGCTTCGAGCATCGCGGCTAGTTTCGACCGGCCCGGATCCCATCGGCGCCACGCGCCGTCAGTCGCTTCGTCGGAAGTCGGCTCGCCCCGCGTCGCCAGGGCCGTCTCCGACCCGAAGGAGCGCCGTTCGACACCGGCCGGCAGCGTCATTCGCCACCACGAGCGCGGATGCGCTCGATGCGTTCGTCGAGTTCGGCGGCCAGTTCCGGCCGGCGGTCGCCGCTGTAGTGGTCGACGCGGGCGGCGATGGAGAGTTTGCCGGCGAGTGCGCGCGCCGCGGACCCCCGCTCGGAGCTGGGCGTCTTCCGGACGTACTCGTGGGCGTAGATGACGCCGTGCTTCGGGGAGGGAGCCTCGCCCTGCAGGTGCGCGAAGAGGGCGTCCTCGGCGCCGAGCACCTGGACGGTCCCGCTCGGTTTCTTCGCCAGCGACTCCAGCCCGCCCGCCAGCGAGACCAGGCGGGCAGCGATCACCGGCCCGGCGAGTTCCGAGAGGTTCGGTGCGACCTCGGGGGCGGCCCGCTCGACGAAGGCCCGCAGCCGGTCGGCCCGCTCGTCCAGCGCGACCGCGTCGGCAGCAAGCCCGACCACTTCCGTCTCGACCGGATCGTCAGGATCGCGGGCCGCGAGTTCGCGTGCGTACTCGATGCCCGTCCCCGCGTCGGCGTCGCGGCTGCCCGCCCACTCGGCGACCCGTTCGGCGAGTTCGTTGGCCTGGCGCCGGCAGTCGTCCATCGCGCGTACCGCGTGGACGAGCTGGCGGTCGTCGCTACCCTCCCGTTCCGCCACGGCCACCCGCGCAGCAGCGAGTGTCGCGTCGTGGAGGTGCCCGTAGTACTCGTCGGTGTCGGCTGCAAAGCCGGCCTCGACGGCCAGCCTCGGCCACGGGGCGGGCCCCGGCGCCTCCCCCGAGCGGACGCGGTCGGCTGCCACCTCCTCGTCGTCCGGGTCCAGCCCGGCGAACCAGCCCGAACGCTCCTCGCCCTCGTGCATACCCGTTCGTCGGCGCCGGGGTGCGAAAAAGCTACGCTCCGCTGGCGCCACGGGAACTTTTGACCCGGCCCGTCGAAGGGTCACCGATGACGGACGCGGGGGAGCCCTCCTGGCTGCGTGCGGAACGCGAGTACGAGGACCACCTGTTCGAGCGTGGTACCATCCCGGAACTGTTCGAGACGGCCGCCGGCCGCCACGCCGACGCGGACGCACAACTCTACAAGGGTGGCGTCTACGACCGGTCGCTGGCCGGCGTCGTCCCCCCCGCGCCGGCAGGGGAGTACGCCGCGCTGACCTACGGCAACCTCCGCGAGGTCGTCCGGCACCTCGCGGCGGGCTTTCGCGACATCGGACTGGGGGCCGACGACCGGGTCGCCATCTACGCCGACACCCGCATGGAGTGGGCACAGGCCGACCTCGCGCTGCTCGCGGCGGGGTGTGTGGTCACGACCGTCTACACCGATTCCTCGACCGAGCAGGTCCGGTACCTGCTCGGGGACCCGGACGCGACTGCCGTCGTCGTCGAGAACAGCGAGTTACTGGAGCGGGTACGCGCCGTCGAGGACGATCTCGACCTCGAAACCGTCGTCCTGATCGACGACCCGCCCGAGTCCCTCGAGCGCGACGACGTCCACACGCTGGGTGAGGCCCACGACCGCGGGCGGACGGTCTTCGACGCCGACACCTACCGGGGGTGGCTCGCGGCCAGGGACCCCGACGACCTGGCGAGCATCATCTACACGTCGGGGACGACCGGCGACCCGAAGGGCGTGCGCCTCACCCACTGGAACTTCCGGTCGAACGTTCACCAGATCCGCCGTCGCCTGGGCCCTCGTCCCGACCGGGGAGCCGAGGATATCACCGTGAGACCGGGACTGCGGACGCTGTCCTTCCTCCCGCTGGCACACGTCTTCGAGCGCCTGGCCGGGCACTTCTTCATGCTCGGGTCGGGCGCGACGGTCGGCTACGCGGAGAGCCCCGACACCATCGCCGAGGACGTGCAGGCGGTCCGCCCCCACGCGACCACGAGCGTCCCACGCGTCTACGAGCGCATCTTCGACTCGATGCGCGAGCAGGCCGGCCAGTCGGGCCCGAAACGCCGGATCTTCGAGTGGGCACTCGACATCGCCCGCAGCACTCAGCGGGCCACGGACCCGGGACCGCTGTTGCGTGCGAAACACGCGGTCGCAGACCGCTTCGTCTACAGCACCGTCCGCGAGAATCTCGGGGGCGACGTCGAGTTCATGGTCTCGGGCGGGGGCAGCCTCGACGCCGACCTCTGTCGACTCTTCAACGGCATGGGCCTGACCGTCGTCGAGGGGTACGGCCTGACGGAGACGGCGCCGGTCGTGTGTGTCAACCCACCCGAGGACGTCCGCCCGGGGACGATGGGGTACCCGCTGGTCGGGGTCGAAACTCGCATCGACGAGTCCCGCGCCGGCGGCGACGCCTTCGAGGACGCGACGGGGACCGTCGGCGAGTTGCTCGTCCGCGGGCCGAACGTCACCGACGGCTACTGGGGAGAGGAGGCGGCCACCGACGCGGCGTTCACCGACGGGGAATGGTTCCGGACCGGCGACATCGTCGAGCGGACCCCCGATGGCTATCTGATCTTCCGCGAGCGCACCAAGCAGATGCTCGTCCTCTCGACGGGCAAGAACATCGCGCCCGGACCCATCGAGGACCGCTTCGCGACCAGCGACCGCGTCGCGCAGGTGATGGTCGTCGGCGACGG
>CAZUWC010000279.1:0-3408 GCA_964623935.1 uncultured Halobacteriales archaeon | reverse complement strand
ATCAGGTATAATGCGGAACTCTCCGGTCTCGCTGTCGAGACAGAGATTCGGTACAGACCCTTCGCCGAAAGCGAGCCCGAGGACTTCCGGTTTCAGGTCCAAGGTCCACATGCGCTCGAAATTCTCGAGGACGTGACCGATGGTCCGCTCCCGGACGTGTCGTTTTTCGAGATGGACACTATCCGGATCGACGGTGTCGAGATCTTCGCGCTGGGTCACGGAATGGCAGCGATGCCAGGGTTAGAAATATTCGGTCCATACCGGGCACACGAGGAGGTTCTCGACGAGATCCTGTCGGCTGGCCAAAAGTACGGACTCCGGCGGATGGGGTCGAAAGCGTACAAGACGGGGAAAATCGGCTCGGGGTGGTTCGTCATGCCGCTTCCGGCGATTTACGAGAGCGAGGAGATGCGAGCATACAGGGAGTGGCTGGACGACGATTCCATCGAGGCCAACATCTCTATCGGCGGGAGTTTCGAGTCCGAGGACATTACCGACTACTACATCACGCCTCTCGACCGGGATCAGGAGACACTCATCGATTTCGACGAAGACTTCATCGGGAAATCGGCACTGGAAGACCTGATAGATAATAAACGACGGACGAAGGTCACGCTCGTCTGGGACGACGACGACGTGATCGATTGCTTTGCGTCCCTGTTCCGTGACGGTGAGCCGCACAAATTCATCGACCTGCCCGACACGGCAAGCACGTGGTCACACACCCACTACGATACGATCCTGAAGGATGGCGAAACAGTCGGGCTGTCCAAATACCCCGGCTATCTGTACTACGAACGGGAGATGCTGTCGCTAGCCACCATCGATATCGAACACAGCGACCCCGGGACAGAGGTGACGTTCATCTGGGGTGACAACTCCGGGACGTCACAAGTCGAACGGCACGCATTCTCGGAGATTAGTGCGACAGTTGCACCCACCCCATACGTCAGCGGTGGCCGTCGAGATATGTGAGTGTGTGTATCCGGCAGTATGAGTCCACAGCTGAAACACTAGATGCCCAGCGTAACGCGGACCATATCGCGCGTCCCGGGACCGAGGCCGACGGCGACGATGGCGACCAGCAGCATCACCGCGTAGCGGGGGCTCTCCTCGATGAACTCCTCGTCGAAGATGGCGAGGATGGCGGCCGCGACGAGAATCTTGACGACGAGGAACAGCCAGGAGTCGCCGACGACGGCGGTCACGGACGCGGGCTGGACGGCCTGCGTGACGTCGATGATGATGCGGTTGACCACGTGCTTGGGGGTGTACGCGCCGACGCCGAAGAGGTGCGTCCAGTCCGACGCGAGGACGTTCGCGACGCCGTCGACCGCGTGGGCCCAGAGCACGACCAGTCCCATGTAGCCCGTGCCGGCGTGGATCGACGGCCTGTACCGGTCGATAGCGACGTAGACGCTGTATGCGATGGCCGTCGCCAGCCCCATCGTGATGACGAACACCATCGGGTTCCAGCCGACGTAGTCGGTCGTCGCCGCCAGGAAGACCAGATACAGCGTCGTGACCGCGAGGACGGCCCCGCCGATCAGCCGGAGGGGTCGGTAGTAGTTCTCGACGCGGCCGGTCCGGGCCAGCCAGATGCTGGCGAGGATGGCCCCGAGCGTGACGAAAAAGACCGTGAAGTAGATGAAGGGGCTGATGATGAGTCCGCTCCAGGGAACCTCGACCGGCGGCTGGACGCCGGCCCGGCGGGCCGAGACGAAGGAGTCCTCGACGGCCCGGAGCACGCCGCCAAAGAGCATGAACGGGACCAGCGCGAAGAAGAACTGCCGGTAGGGTTCGAGGTCCAGCCGCTGGAGGAGGTAGTACACCCCCACGAGCATGAACACGAGCACGATCATGTACCCGACCGTGGAGACGGGGGTGTAGCCGGGAACCGCGACGAAGTGCTCGGGGACGCGCGCACAGCCGCCGGCAGCACCCCCAGATACGACCTCGCCGGTCGCGCGGACGTACACGAGACAGGACTCGCCCAGACCGTCGGCCACCACGGGTCCCCAGAAGTACCGCCACAGGAACCCCCAGTAGACCCGCTCGGTGAAGGCCACCGCGCTCCCGGCGATGGTGGCGACACCACCGATCAGCGCTGCCAGCCAGGCCACCTCCGGACGGAGTCCGTACCGCTCCTCGAAGCTCATGTCGGGATGGCGGCGGCGGGTCCTGTTGAGAGTGTCGGTCCCGTGCGCCCGCAACACACTGCCGCCCTGGCCCGGTTCCATACAACCGTCCGTATCACCCGGAATCGGCGTCGACTCCCTCGCGGAGTGCCGCCAGGACCGCGTCGTGGGCCTCCCCGTTCGAGACGACCAGCCCCTCGCTCTCGCGCTCCCAGGGCTCCCCGTGCCGGTCGGTAACCGTCCCGCCGGCCTCGCGGATCATGTGGACGCCGGCAAGGGAGTCCCACGGGTGGGGCCGCGAGGGCATGAACGCGGCGTCCAGCCCGCCGGCAGCGACCAGCGCGAGCATCCCCTGCATCGAGCCCATCCGTCGGAGGTCGCCAAAGCGGTCCGCGCTCGCCCGGAACAGCCCCCCGTACGCCTCGCCACGCCCCATCGGCCACCAGCCCAGCAAGCCGACGGCGAACGTTTCCGGGTCGGTCCGCTCGCTGACGGCCATCGCGGAACCGTTGCGGGTGACACCCTCGGGACCCGAGGCGTAGATGTCCTCCCCGGCGGGCAGGTAGGTCGCGGCTCCGACTGTCTCGCCGTCGAGGACCGCGGCGACGCTGGTGGTCCAGAAGCGCATCTCGCGGACGAAGTTCGCCGTGCCGTCGATGGGGTCGACCACCCAGGCGGCCCCCGTCTCTGGGACGGACTCCAGTATCTCGACGTCCGTGACCCCCGGCGGGAGGGCGTCCTCCTCGCAGACGAGCGCGTCGGCCGGGAACGCCTCCCGGAGCGTGGCGACGACCTGCTCCTGTGCCTCGCGGTCGGTTGCCGTCACCAGGTCGTTCTTGTCGGCCTTGCGCTCGACATCCAGGTCGGTCCGGAACTGCTGGCGTGCGACCGCCCCGCCGGCGCGCGCGGCCCGCTCTGCGACCACCGCCCGCCGCGTCGTGTCCGACATGGCGGGGCTTCCGGCGCCGCGACTGTTAGCACCGTCGGTTTCAGATCCGGTGACTCAACACTGCCTCCTCGTGCTCGGTGAACTGTCCGCGCTCGCTCTCCGACTCGTCGACTGCCGGCACGAGCGGTGCGCCCGTGTTCTCGGCGTCCGTGAAGTGCTGGTACATGGATGGTGTCTTACTATCACGTTCTATCATGATGGTCTGTCCGGGAGGTAGGACTTCCCCGTAATAAATATAATGGTCTTTCGTGTTGTTTGGGGGCGCCTGGCAGGACCCTCGGTCGCTGTCCCGACGGAAAATCGCGAGGGAAGACCGCTCCC
>CAZUWC010000278.1:0-3409 GCA_964623935.1 uncultured Halobacteriales archaeon | reverse complement strand
TATGCGAATCGAGTTCGACCGCGACACCTGCATCGGGATGTTCCAGTGTGTCGCCGAGTGGGACGCCTTCGAGAGAGACGAGGACGCCGGCAAGGCAGTCCTCTCGGGAAGCGAGGAGGTAGCCGAGGACCTGTTCGCCCGCGAGGTGCCCGAGGACGCCGAGTTCGACGCGAAGTTCGCGGCCCGGACCTGCCCCGTCGACGCCATCACCGTCTACGACGACGACGGCGAACAGCTGGTGCCCTGATGGAGGTTGCCCTGGTCACGGTGGGCGAGGAACTGCTGGCAGGGGACACCGCCAACACGAACGGGACGTGGCTGGCCGGCCAGTTGGCCGACCGCGGGGTCTCCGTCCGGCGCATCCTCGTGCTCCCCGACGACCGCGAGACCATCGCAGCCCGCGTCCGCGAGTACGCCGACGCCTTCGACGCCGTCCTCGTCACCGGCGGCATCGGCGGCACGCCCGACGACGTCACCATGGAGGCCGTCGCGGACGCCTTCGACCGGGGGATGGCCGTCAGCGACCTCGCGCTGGCGGACGTCCGCGAGCGCCTGGCCGAACTCGCGGGCACCATCCCGGACGTCGATGTCGACGCCGAGAGCGAAGCCAGTGTCCCCGCGGGGAGCCGACCGGTGCTCAACCCCGAGGGGCTCGCCCCCGGTGCCGTCCTCGAGAACGTCTACGTCCTGCCGGGCATCCCCGGCGAGATGAAGGCGATGTTCCGCGAAGTGGCGGATGCCTTCGAGGGTGACGTGGTCTCGCGGACCCTCTACACGGTCGAACCGGAGGCCAACATCGTCCCGGCGCTCTCGGAGGCACGCGAGCGCTTCGACGTCCGGGTGGGCTGTTACCCCGACCGCGAGGCCGGACACAACCGGCTGAAACTCTCCGCGAGTGACGCTGAGGGCGTCGAGGCCGCCGCCGAGTGGCTCCTCGAGACCATCGACGCCAGCGAGACGCCCGTGGAACGGGACTGGGACCCCGAGGACGGCGGCGTGACGGACGCGTAAGAGGTCGGCGTGACAGACAGCGACGAACGGCACGGCAAATGCGGACGAGAAGGCGGTGATTTAAGCCCGTGTGGGTACCAGACCATCGGTATGCGGAGACGCAGGTACCTCAAGGCGCTCGCAGCGAGCACGGCAACGATAAGTATCGCCGGCTGTGGTGGCGACGGCGGCGACGGCGGTAGCAGTGGTGGTAGCGACGGCGACGACGGCGGCGGCAGTGATGATAGCGACGGAGGCGATGGTGGTAGTGATGGTAGCGACGGCGGCGACGACATGGACGGCGACGACGGCGGCGACGACATGGACAGCGAAGACAACCCGTTCGGCCTGGAGAACGGGGTCGTCACCATCGGGTCGGACATCCCGTACAAACCCTTCGAGTTCCGTAACGAGGAGGGCGAACTGAAGGGGTTCGATCCCGAGATGGCACAAGCAATCTACGAAGACGAGATGGGGCTGGACTACGAGTTCCAGAAGACCGCCTGGGACGGCATCATCCCGTCGCTGAACAACGCCAACTTCCGGGTGATCATGAGCGCGATGACGATCAACGACGAGCGCGACGAGAAGGTGGACTTCTCGGACCCGTACTTTACCGCCTACCAGACAATTGCAATCCTCGACAACAGCGACATCTCCGCGAAGGAGGACCTCGAGGGCACGGCCGTCGCCGTCCAGAAGGGGACGACCGGCGAGGGTGCCGCCGAACAGCTCAAAGAGGAGCTCAACGGTGACCTCGAAATCCAGAGCTACGACCAGATCACTGGCGCGTTCGACGCGCTCATCAACGGCCAGGTGTCGGCGGTCGTCAACGACAACACCGTCAACGCCCAGTTCGCCGAGGACCAGGATCCGGTTGTCCTGCTCGAAGGCGAGGGCGCGGCCGTCGAGGCAGGCCAGGACGCGCCGGACTACCTCACCCTGACCGTCGAGAACTACGGCATCGCGTTCCGCGAGGACGACGACGAGTTCCTCGAGGCCGTCAACGAGGCCCTCGCCGCAGTCAAGGAGTCGGGCCGCTACGACGAGATTTACAGCAAGTACTTCGCCGGGTGACCGCGACCGTCGACGATCCCTGACGCGGCCGAACTCGGTGTTCGTCCCGGTTCCCGGGAGCCGTGCATGGTGTGCCCGACTGGCGGCCCGCCGGTCGAGAGTGGTCAAAACTTAACACTGTCCCGTGGTACTGGGCAGGCATGTCGGACGCCTACTCGGAACAGGCAGGCACAGACGGAACCGGGTTCCTCGACGACGACGCAATCGTGCGGCGCATCGGCGAAGTGGCCGCCGGGATCTTCACGCTCTCGGTACTGGGCTTTCTGGGCTGGATTCTCGGCACGCAGGTCGACTACCGACTCCTTCAGTCGGTCTTCCCGCGCTTCGTCGAGGCGTTCAGGCTCGTCGTGTTCATCGTCGTCGTCTCCAGCATCGCCTCGGTGACGCTGGGGACGCTCATGGGACTGGCCCGCATCTCGTCGTCGCCGCTGACCTCGCGCATCGCCAAAGGCTACGTCGAGTTCTTCCGCGGGACGCCGCTTCTCTTCCAGTTGTTCGTCATCTTCTTTGGCATCCCGCGGCTGTGGCCCCCGGGACAGTTCCCCATCGGCGACTGGCGGGTACCCGCGGCGATCATCGGGCTGACGCTGAACCACATCGCCTACGTCGCCGAGGCCATGCGCGGCGGGGTCGGCGCCGTCGAGGACGGCCAGCTCGAGGCGGCCCGCTCGCTGGGGATGTCCCGGGTGCAGGCGATGCGGAAGGTGGTCCTCCCGCAGGCCTGGCGCAACGCACTCCCCGCCATCGGCAACGACCAGATCATCCTCGTCAAGGACACCTCGCTCCTGACCGTCATCGCGCTTCCCGAGATCATGAGCGTCTTCCGGAACATCAACAGCAACCAGTTAGACCCGTGGACACCGCTAGTGTGGGTCTGCCTGTTCTACCTCCTGGTGACGATGTCGATGAGTCTCGCGGTGAGCACCCTCGAACGCCGCGCCGACTGGGCGGCCGATGACGAGGTCGGGGGACTGCGCGGACTGCTGGGTTCTATCGGCAAGGGCCTCGGGAGGCGGTTATGAGTCTCTCCGACGCCACGGAGCGTCCGGCCGACGACGACCTCGTCGAGTTCGAAGGGGTCGACAAGTACTTCGGGGACATCCACGTCCTCAAGGATGTCTCGCTGGAGGTCGAGCGCCAGGAGGTCGCCGTCGTCATCGGCCCCTCGGGGTCGGGCAAGTCGACGCTGTTGCGGTGTACGAACCGCCTCGAGGAAATCCAGAGCGGCGAGATCCGTCTCGGCGGCGAGGCCATCTCCGCCCCCGACGCGGACATCAACCGCCTGCGCCAGCGGGTCGGGATGGTCTTCCAGTCGTTCAACCTCTTTCCCCACATGACCGCC
>CAZUWC010000277.1:0-3414 GCA_964623935.1 uncultured Halobacteriales archaeon | reverse complement strand
TCACGACGCCGGACTCCTCGACGATGACCGTCCCGGCGTAGCCGCGCAGGTCGCCCTCGACGGTGCCCCGGACCACGACGGTCCCGCCGGCGGCACGCAGGTCGCCGGTCGTCTCGCCCTCCGCGACGACGACGCTGCCGCCGGCCTGGGTCGACTGGGCGGCCGCGACGCCCGCCGTGCCCGCCAGGAGTGCCACGACCAGCACCAGGCGCGTCACCGCTGTGGCTGTCTTGCCCATGTGCGAGCGGTCGCGCACTGCCCGGAAAAAGACACCTATCGCGTCTCAGCGAGCGCAACACGTCGTGGGCGACCCCGTGACGGCGGCCGCTCAGAGTACGATCCGCTCGACGATCCGGTCCTCGTCCTCTCGGGTGTTGACCGCCACGATCCGGAGACAGTCCTCGAGTCCGGAGTCGCGGATCTTCGCCTTCAGGAGGGAGTCGACCTGATAGACGCCGGCAGCGTTGCGCATCTCGATCTCGACCAGCACCGGCGCCTCCTCGCCCGCGGCGAGCGTGACGCGCTCGATGGCCTGGCTGGAGACCGTATCGATGCCCCGCCCGCCCTCGACGTAGGGGATGCGTGAGCGACCGCGCTCCATGTCCAGGGCGTCCGCAACCCGAACCACGCCGGCCTCCAGGGTGAGCGGGTCCTCTGCGGAGTGGTGACAGAGGATCGCGTGGAGGATTTCGCCTTTCATCCGCACCGCCTCGGCGGTGTCGTACCACTCGCCGAGCAGGCGGTCGAGGACGTCCGCGGCCAGCGGGATGGAGTAGTAGGTGTGGTCCTCGCGGTGGACCACGTGACCGATGTCGTGCAGCGTGGCCGCGAGCGCGACGATGACCGCCTCGTCGGCCTCCGCGAGTCCCTGCTCGCTGGCGCCGTTGAACGCGACGCCGCCCCGCTTGAGCAGGCCGTACAGACACAGCGCCCTGTTGCGGACGATGTCGACGTGTTTCGCGCCGTGGTCGTTGTACCCCTTCCGCGTGACCGGGTTGACGTTCTGTGCCTCCAGGTAGGCCTGTATCTCCTCGTCCCCTTCGACCCGGGCCAGGACCTCGTTGACGCGCTCGTCGGGGAAAGCGTGCTCGTCCTCGGGGTCGTAGACCCGGTGGGCGTCGGCCCTGTCCCCCGCGTCCGGCGCTGTGTCGCTCATAGCGACCCATCTTCACCCTCGGCGGCAAAAAACCCTCGCGCTACGTGGCCCCGGACACCGCGTCGAGGACCTCGTCGTAGTCGGGTTCGCGGCCGGGGTCGTCGCTCACCCAGGCGTAGGTGACCGTCCCGGCCCCGTCGATGACGAAGACGGCACGCTTTGCCAGGTCGCGGACGCCGATGTGCGAGAAGTCCATCGCCAGGTCGTAGGCCTCGATTATCTCCCGGTTCGTGTCGCTGATCAGGCCAAAGTCCAGGCCGAGCTGGTCCCTGAACTCCTCGAGCGCGAAGGGCGTGTCGACGCTGATTCCGTAGACGGCCGCGCCGGCGTCGGCGAACTCGGCCAGGCGGTCCTGGAAGGCGCGCATCTCGTGGCTGCACACCTCCGTGAACGCCCCCGGGAAGAACGCGAGCACGAGCGGCGCCTCCCCCAGTCGGTCCGCCAGTTCGAACTCGGTCATCTGCCCGTCTGCGAGCGGCGCGGTGAACGCTGGTGCATCCTCACCCTCGGAAACCATACAGTCGGTCGGTCCCCCGGAGGTTTCACGGTTGCGTCTCGCGGCCCGGACGGCCGACACTGATCGGCAAGCGGGGCCAGATGGCGCTCGCGGGAGCAAAAAGCCTATAGTCGGTAGTAGGCAACGTGAAGGTAGCAATGCCAGGAACACTCGTGCCCCTGTTCGGACCGATCCCGGGGGGACCCGAGATGCTCGTCATCCTGTTGATCGCAATCCTGCTGTTCGGGGCCAACAAGATCCCGAAACTCGCGCGGTCGACCGGCGAGGCGATGGGAGAGTTCAAGAAGGGCCGCCAGGAAGTCGAAGAGGAACTCCAGGAACTCCAGGAGGGAGAGACGGCGGGCGAGGAAGGCCCCCTCGGCGACGACGAGAGCGCCGCGGAGACGACGGAGTCGGCCGAGACAGAACCAGCCACGGAAACCGCGACCGAGACGGAGACCACGAGCAACTGACCGCGCCCGCGTCGGAGACACTTCTCCGGAGAGCCGCTGTGTCCCCCGCGATTTAATACCGCCTGTCCGCATAGGAGCCGTGAATGCCGATACTGGTCGACATCCGGAAGCTGACGATCATCGGGAAGCTCATCCAGCACGGCGCGACCAACGTGGCGTCGTCGCTGTCGACGATGGCCGGCATCGAGGCCGACATCCAGGTCAAGAGCCTCTCCTTTGTCGAACCCGACGACGTCCAGGCCGAGATGGGGGACGGGGAGATGTACTACGCCAACGTCCGCCTCACCGAGCCACCCTACGGCGTGTTCGTGATGACCTTCGACGACCGGACGGCCGGCGAGATTGCGGGCCACATGACCGGCCAGTCCGTCGAGGGCGACCTCAACGGGATGCACGAGAGCGCCCTCCAGGAGGTCTGTAACATCCTCACCTCGGGCTTTATCGACGGCATCGCCAACACCCTCGAGACGACCATCGACATGGAGACGCCCCGCCTGGAGCGGGCCCACACCACCGACATCGCCGCCGAGACGATGTCTCACGTCCGCGAGGACTCGCTGTCGATCGTCCTCGATACGGTCGTCGACCTGGTCGACGAGGACACCGAGTTCCAGTTGCGCATCTTCCTCATCCCCGATCCCGGGTCGTTCGTCAATCTCATCGACGCACTCGACATCGAGGACATCCGGGAGAAGGAGAACATCTCGCCCCACCAGGGCGGCGACCGCGCGTTCTGACCGGGGCGTGTCGGATCGACCGGTCGACGCGACGCTCACCCCTCGACGTGAGCCTCCAGTGCCGCGACCGTCGGGTCGAGCCGGTCGGCCAGCCGGGCCTCGCGGGCCTCGTGGTCGATTCTCGCGTCGGGCGCGAGGTAATCGTCGACGTGGTGGACGGTCCCCGCGTCGACGCCGCGGTACCGGCAGACCGCCCAGACGGCGGCCGACTCCATGTCCACCGAGACGACGCCCCGCTCGCGGTAGTGGTCGGCCTCCGGGATCGTCTCGCGAAACAGTGCGCTCGTCGTCCAGGTCGGTCCCCGGTCGGTCCCGGTCCCGGCCTCTGCGAACGCCGCGGCGAGTCCCTCGACGAGCCCCGGCGTCGCCCGGACGGTCTCCTCGCCGCGGACGACTGCCTGTTCGGGGTCGTAGACCGCGGGGGCGTCGTACTTCCCGGCGTAGTTGGGGATCACACCCCGTCTCATAGTGATTGCTGTAAGCCTTTTCCGGATCAACCGCACGACGTGACGCGGTTGAAACGGTAAATCGTTACAGCAATCACTATCACCG
>CAZUWC010000276.1:0-3419 GCA_964623935.1 uncultured Halobacteriales archaeon | reverse complement strand
CCCACAACGTCGAGACCGTCGAGCGCCTCCAGTGGCCGGTCCGGGACCGCCGGGCGGGCTACGAGCAGTCGCTGTCGGTGCTCCGGCAGGTCGTCGAGGAGAGCGACGCCTACGCCAAGACCTCCCTGATGCTCGGTGTCGGCGAGTACGACCACGAGATCTACCAGACGCTCGCCGATCTCCGGAGTGTCGGCGTGGACATCGTCACCCTGGGCCAGTACCTCCAGCCCTCCCGGTCGCACCTGGAGGTCTCCGAGTACGTCCACCCCGAGGCCTTCGAGACCTGGCGCCGCGTCGCCGAGGCGGAACTGGACTTTTTGTACTGCGCCTCGGGCCCGATGGTCCGCTCCTCGTACAGGGCGGGCGAACTGTTCGTCGAGGCGCTGTCCCGCGAGGGCGAGAGTATCGAGGCCGCCAGGCGGCAGGCACGCGAGGCCGCCGACTAGAAGATCATCTCGCCGGCCCAGTTCTGCTCGACGGCCAGCGTGTGTCGGGGACGGGTGGACGCGCGTAAATCATAAACCGCCCCCGGGAGACGTACCACTATGGTATCAGGCAGGTGGTCGCTGTGAGCACCCTCCAGCGCGACCCGGACGAGATGGTGGGCGTCATCGACGAAGACGGGCAGGTCCGGGAGGGCGCGACCGTTCCGGATTTGTCGGACGAGAAGCTGGTCGAGATGTACCACGACCTGAAACTGGGTCGCCACTACGACAAGCGGGCGGTGAGCCTCCAGCGCCAGGGACGGATGGGCACCTACCCGCCCATGTCCGGCCAGGAGGGCGCACAGGTCGGCAGCGCCCACGCCCTCGCCGGGGAGGACTGGGTGTTCCCGAGCTACCGCGAACACACCGTCGCGTACATCCGTGGGTGGCCCCTGGAGCAAATCCTGCTGTACTGGATGGGGAGCCAGGCGGGCAACGTCGCCCCCGAGGACGTCAACATGTTCACCGTCGCGGTGCCCATCGCGACACAGATTCCCCATGCCACGGGAGCCGCCTGGGCCTCGAAACTCAAGGGTGAAGACCGGGCCTTCCTCTGTTACTTCGGGGACGGCGCCACCTCGGAAGGGGATTTCCACGAGGGGCTGAACTTCGCCGGGGTCTTCGACGTGCCAGCCGTCTTCTTCTGTAACAACAACCAGTGGGCCATCTCGGTCCCCCGCGAGCGCCAGAGCGCCAGCGCGACACTCGCCCAGAAGGCCCACGCCTACGGGTTCCGGGGCGTCCAGGTGGACGGGATGGACCCGCTGGCGGTCTACCAGGTCACCCGCGATGCCGTCGAGAAGGCAAAGACCGGCGCGGGTGCCGACGACGAGGTGGGCCACGCCACGCGGCCGACGCTGATCGAGGCCGTCCAGTACCGCTTCGGTGCCCACACCACCGCCGACGACCCCTCCGTGTACCGCGACGAGGAGGAGGTCGAGAAGTGGAAGGGCAAGGACCCAATCCCGCGCATGGAGACGTTCCTCCGGGAGCGGGGCCTGCTCGACGACGAGCGCGTCGACGCCATCCAGCAGGCCGTCGAGGACGAAGTGGCCGAGGCCATCGACGTTGCCGAAGCGACCGAACGACCCGACATCGAGGACATGTTCGCGAACGTCTACGCCGAGATGCCGAAACGACTCCAGGAACAGCGCGAGTACCTGCAACGCCTTCAGGCGACCCACGGCGACGAGGTGTTACTGGAATGAGCCAGCAGACCGCGGAGACACAGAGCCTGACCCTGGTCCAGGCGGTCCGGGACGGCCTGTACTGCGAGATGGACCGTGACGAGGACGTCGTCGTGATGGGCGAGGACGTCGGCGAGAACGGCGGCGTCTTCCGCGCCACGCAGGGGCTCATCGAGGAGTTCGGCGACCAGCGCGTCATCGACACGCCGCTGGCGGAGTCGGGCATCGTCGGGACCGCCGTTGGCATGGCCGCCTACGGACTGCGGCCCGTCACCGAGATCCAGTTCATGGGGTTCATCTACCCGGGCTTCGACCAGATCGTGAGCCACGCCGCGCGCCTGCGCACACGGAGTCGGGGGCGTTTCTCCTGTCCGATGGTGATCCGGGCACCCTACGGCGGGGGCATCCGCGCGCCCGAACACCACTCCGAGTCGACGGAGGCCTTCTTCGCCCACCAGCCCGGCCTGAAGGTGGTCATCCCCTCGACACCGCGCGACACGAAGGGGTTGCTCGCCGCGGCCATCCGCGACCCCGACCCCGTCGTGTTCCTCGAACCCAAACTCATCTACCGGGCGTTCCGCGAGGACGTCCCCGAAGGCGAGTACACGGTCCCGCTGGGCGAGGCGGCCGTCCGCCGGGAGGGAAGCGACGTCTCCGTGTTCACGTGGGGTGCGATGACCCGGCCGACGCTGGAGGCCGCCGAGAACCTCGCCGGCGAGGTCGACTGCGAGGTCGTCGACCTGCGGACCCTCTCGCCGCTGGACGAGGAGACCATCGTCGAATCCTTCGAGAAGACGGGCCGGGCCGTCGTCGTCCACGAGGCCCCAAAGACCGGTGGGCTGGCCGGCGAGATAATCGCCACCATCCAGGAGGAGGTGTTGCTCTACCAGGAGGCACCGATCGGGCGGGTGACGGGCTTCGACGTGCCCTTCCCGCTGTACGCCCTGGAGGACTACTACCTCCCGGAGGCGGCGCGCATCGAGGACGAGATCAGGGAAACGGTGGAGTTCTGAGATGTTCGAGTTCGAACTACCGGACGTGGGCGAGGGCGTCGCCGAGGGGGAGATCGTCGCCTGGCACGTCGCGCCGGGCGACGCGGTCACCGAGGACGAGGTGCTCGCGGAGGTTGAGACCGACAAGGCCGTCGTCGACCTCCCCTCCCCGGTCGCGGGCACGGTCCGCGAACTGCTCGCCGAGGAGGGCGAGGTCGTCCCCGTCGGCGACGTGGTCATCAGTATCGACGTCGAAGGCGAGGAATCGGACGAAGCGGCGGTCGACCCCGAGACAGAGGAGGAGGTGAGGGAAGCGGAAGCCGGGGAGACAGCCACCGGGGAGACCGCCGGGACGGCGGAGGGGCGCGTGTTCGCGCCGCCGAACGTCCGCAGACTGGCCCGCGAACTCGGTGTCGACCTCGCGGCCGTCGACGGGTCGGGCCCCGGCGGGCGCGTCACCGAGGGTGACGTCCGCGCCGCGGCCGAAAGCGGGAGTGCCGACGAGGGGACGGCGGAAGCGGCCGCCAGTGCGGACAGCGGCGACGGCGCTGAGGCCGAACAGGACAGTGCTGAGGCCGGAGACGGCACGCAGGCAGGAGCGGAGACGGCGACTGGGGCGGCGGGTCCGGGCGGCGACGGACAGGAGGCCGCCGGTGCCGTCGAGGCCGCGGACCGGGACCGCACGCTCGCGGCCCCGGCGACGCGGAAACTCGCCCGCGAGGAGGGTGTCGATATCGACGCGGTGCCCACCGAGA
>CAZUWC010000275.1:0-3469 GCA_964623935.1 uncultured Halobacteriales archaeon | reverse complement strand
GGCGCTGGAAGCCGTGGTAGGGGCGGCCGTCGTAGGCGAGGCAGTAGGCGCGCACACCTCGCTGTCGGGCCCCGGGCAGTTTATAGACCCTGCCGACGCCTGTGTCCGGACGGGGGTCAGAAAGATATATATTAATCGTTCGGTCGTTCAGTAGTAGTATATTTTATAACTCCTGATAAACACCAAACAGCGGCGGGTCGAAATTCGACGAAATCGTGGGAAATCGACCGGAAGTCACCGATTGCGTCACCTCTTTATATACTACTCGCAGGACGATATACGGGTGCAATGTCGCGACAGATCGTCCGGTCGATCGCACTCGCGGCGATGCTGGTGCTCGCAATCGCTGGTACCGGCGTCGCTAGCGCGGCCGACCACGGGGAGCACAGTGCCGAGACGGAGACGGCGATGACCGTGCACACGAGCGTACACATGCACGCCGACGAGGACGGGCTGGTCCTGGAGGTGCAGCACGAGGGCAACGGCTCGGCGCTGGTCACCATCGAGGGGACCGACGCGACCTACGCCGACGCAGGGACCTACGAGGTCGCGGACGAGCGCACGTTCCACCTCGCCCCGCCCGAGCGACCCTCGGGGATCAGGGTGACCGTCGATACGCCCCGCGGCGAGTTCGTTCGGACCGTCGAATTCGAGACGGTGCAGGTGGGCTGTGGCGACGCGAGCGAACCCCTCCAGGTGCCGACGCGGGTCGTCACCGCCTGGACCGTCGAGTACGGCGACGAGCAGCGGAGCGACGAGCGGGTCCACGACCTGCCGACGCCGGGTGACGTCCCGTGTCCCGACCTGCCGGCACCCGGTGTGGGCAACTGGACGGACCACGACGGGGACGACCCCGAGCCGGACAACGGGAGCGTCGCCGGCTTCGAGGCCGTCAACGAGGCCTTCGAGGACCACGACAGACAGCTCCCCGAGGTCAACGCCCGTGACGAGCGCGGGAACGACCGCGTGGACAGCCGGCCGGTCGACCCCGCCGTGATGGGACTGTTGCACGGCAACCCGACCGAGCTGCGGGCGGTCGACGAGACGCCGGACGACGGTATCGAGGGTAGTGTCAAAGCGGACGCAGACGCGTCCGCCGCGGCGTCGGTCGCCGGGTTCGACGCGACAGCCGGGACCGGAGCCTGGGCAGCGGTCTCAACCGACGGGAGCATCGAGGGCAACGCCGGGGCCAACGCCACGGCGGAGGCAGGTGAGTGACGTGCCCTACCACGTCGTCTGCCGTGACTGTCCGGTCGAGCGGATGGTCGCCTCGGCGGACAGGGCCTCGGTGCTCGCCGCGACACACCGGTTCGAGACGCTGACCGAGGAAGGGGACGCCCACACCGTCGCGTACGAGAGCGTCCCCGGGCCGGCAGTCGTCTCGGGGGAGCGCACGGTGGAGCCAACTGTTAAGTAGACTTGCTGACGATTGCACAGTGAGAATGACCCGGCGGTGCCGGGGCGCCGTGCTCGCAGTCGTGGTCGTGGTGGCGACGGCAGGCCTGGTCCTCCAGGCGCCGGCCCAGGCTGCCCAGACGCCGTCGGCCGACAGCGTCCTGCTGGACGTCGGACTGACGGCCGACGGCGACGCGGAGTGGCGCGTCGAGTACCGCTACCGGCTCGACGACGAGAACGCGACGCGGGCCTTCGAGGACCTCCGGCGCCTGATCGAGGCCGACCCCGACCGGTACACCGGACGGTTCGCCGCCCGCGTCCGGGAGTCGGTGCGGGCGGCCGAGAACGCCACCGGCCGGGAGATGGCACTCCGGAACGTGACGGTCAGCACCGACCGCCAGTCCATCCCCCAGGCCAGCGGCACCTTCGGGACGGTCACCTACCGCTTCGAGTGGACGAACTTCGCCGTCGCGAACGACTCGTCTATCCGCGCGGGCGACGCTATCCACGGCTTCTACCTCGACCCGGACACGAAACTGATCGTGACCTGGCCCGAGGAGTTCGAGCCGGCCTCCCCGGTCAGACCCTCACCCGACGAGGGCGACGCGACGCGGGCCGTCTGGGAGGGCGAGACAGACTTCGCCAGCGACGAACCCCGGATCGAGTTGCGCGCCACGCCGACGCCCGCGGGCGAGGAGCCGACTGCCACCGGGACGGCGACGCCGGCGTCGACACCGACGAACGCACCGGCAGGCGGGGAATCGACGGAGGCGACCGGCGGGATGGACCCGTGGGTGCTCGCGCTGGCCGGCGTGGTCGCGCTCGGTGCGGTCGGCGCAGGGGGTGCGATGGCGTTGCGGCGCCGGGGCGCCGGGCCGGGCGAGGCGAGTGCGGGTGGCGAGGAGACGCCGCCGGAACTGTTGAGCAACGAGGAACGCGTGCTCGCGGCCCTGCGCGACCACGGCGGGCGGATGAAACAGCAGGAACTGGCCGAGGCCTGCGACTGGCACGACTCGAAGACGAGCAAGGTCGTCACCGACCTCAAGGAGGAGGGAACAATCGAGGTGTTCCGCATCGGCCGCGAGAACGTCATCTCGCTCCCGGAGGAGGACCATGACTGACGCTGTGAACTGTTCAGCGCCCGCGGGTACCGGATCGAACGGGGCGAAAATCGGCGAAATCCGGCGCCGACGTCTGTGGGATATATGGACGGAGGGGACGAACCCATGACCGAGATGCGCGGCCCCACCAGAACGGCAGTGCTCGCGGTCACCCTCCTCGCGGCGGTCGGAGCCGTCGCTGCCACCGCACCAGCGGCCGCGTCGACCGTGCCGGCGACGGCTTCCCAGCCGTCGGTGAGCGTGGGGCCGGACGGGCGCCCGACCGTCGATGCCGTGGCCGGCCGGCCGGCGAACGCCACCGCCGAGTCCGACCAGCCGGGCGCCGACCTGGCCGGTGCCGTCGGGACCGAGGAGTCGACGCTCGGGGGCGAACTCCAGTCCCGGACCTACGAGGTCCGTCTCCGGCGTGCCGAGACGCCCTCCGAGCGGGCGGCCGTCCTGCGCGACATCGGCGCAGAGATGGACGGACAGCTGGCGACCCTCGAAACCCGGCGCGACCGACTGGCGTCGGGGAACCTCTCGGCGGGCGAGTCGGCGTACCTGCGGGAGACGGCGAGCGTCGAGACGCGCGTCCTCGCCCGACTCGCGACGAGTACCCGGCGGTTCGCGCTCGGCCTCCAGGGGGTCGACGGTGACCTGGCCGAGCGATTCGCCACGCTGGCCGAGCGATCCGCCGCGCTCGAAGCGGCCGAGTGGGCGGTCGACGTCGAATTGCCCGAGGGAATCGACATCGAGGGCTTCGACACGCCGACACCGCCCGACGAGCCGACGCCACCGGAACGGCCGACGCCGCCAGACGAGCCGACGCCACCCGAGCAGCCGACACCTCCCGAGGACACCGATGCTCCGCCGCGCGACCCGGACGAACCGACGCTGCCCGGCAACGAGACGACGGATCAGTCGTCCCCGCTGGACGACGTGCCGGAAGGAGCGTGACCGACGAGCGCAGTCAC
>CAZUWC010000274.1:0-3481 GCA_964623935.1 uncultured Halobacteriales archaeon | reverse complement strand
TGATGCCCGACGGCAAGAGCGTCCAGGGGGCCACCAGCCACAACCTCGGCACCTCCTTCGCCGAGGCGTTCGACATCGAGTACGTCGACGAGGACGAGGCCAGCCACCTGGCCCACACCTGCTCGTGGGGTGTCTCCTGGCGGGCGCTCGGCGCGTTGATCATGACCCACTCCGACGACCAGGGGCTCGTGTTGCCCCCGACCGTCGCGCCCACGCAGGTCGTCGTCGTCCCCATCTGGCAGGCCGAGAACAAGGACGAGGTGGTCGGTTACGCCGCGGACCTCGCCGAGGAACTCGACGAGGCGGGCCTGCGCGTGAACCTCGACGACCGGGAGAACCGCAATCCCGGCTTCAAGTTCAACGAGTGGGAACTGAAGGGTATCCCGCTGCGGATCGAGATTGGCCCCAACGAGGTCGAGGACGGGGAGGCCACCCTCGTCCACCGGCCCGACGGCGAGTCGGTTCCCGTCGACCGCGCTGGCGCCGTCGAAGCCGTCGAGGAACACCTCGATACCGTCTACGCGAAACTGTACGCCAGCGCCGAGGAGACCCTGGAGGGACAGATCCGCGAGGCAGAGAGCCGCGAGGAGATACTCGGGGCCATCGGCCAGCACGGCGGCTACGTCAAGTGTGGCTGGTGTGGCGACCAGGCCTGCGAGGACCCGATCAAGGAACCCGTCGCCGCCGACATCGTGATGGTCCCGCTGGACCGCGACGCCGAACCGGTCCAGGAGGAGTGTGCCATCTGCGGCGCGGACGCCGAGGAGACGGCCTACTTCGCGAAGTCGTACTGATACGGTCGTGCGTAACCAATTTCAGCAATCTCTGCGAGGATCGGTGATTCGGACCACGAGGACCGTCATCTGTTTCGTGGGAACGAAAAGAATTACGCACGACCGTATGAGAGGGACCCCGGAGGGCGCGGTCTGGTGGCCGGACCGAACGAGCACCGCACAATAAAAAGCCTCCGTCCCCACTCCCAGGGAACGGATGTCACGTCAGGAGGCGTCACAGGCGGGCGGCGAGAACGAGGGCGAACCGATCCGGGTCGTGATGGTGAGCGGATTCCTCGGGGCCGGGAAGACGACGGCACTGAAGACCGTCGGCGAGCGGTTGTCCGACCGCGGGTACACCGTCGGGATGATCACGAACGACCAAGCCAGCGGGCTCGTCGACACGTCGATCCTCGAGGAGACCGACGGCACTGTCGTCGAGATCCCCGGCGGCTGTTTCTGCTGCAATTTCGAGGACCTGATAGACGCCGCCTACTCGATCAGGACCGAGGACGTCGACGTCCTGCTGGCGGAACCGGTCGGGAGCTGTACCGACCTCGTCGCGACGGTGGTCAATCCCCTGCGGGAGCTGTACGACGAGGAGTTCTCGGTCGCGCCGCTGACGGTCGTCCTCGACCCGGACCGCGTGCGGTCGTACCTCTCCGCGGAATCGACGCGGCTCCCGGAGGAAGTCAGGTACATCTTCCGCATGCAGATCGAGGAGGCGGACGTGCTCGCCCTCAACAAGACCGACACGCTGACCGATGAAGAGACGTCGCGGCTGGTAGAACAGCTCGAAGAGCAGGCGGGCGGGCGCCCAGTCGTGTCCCTCTCGGCACGTGAGGGGGCAGGCGTCGAGCGGTGGATGGCCACAATAGTCGACGGCGTCGAGTCCCCGGCGGCTCGCTCCCTCGAAGCGGACGTGGCAGTCGAGGGACACACGCTCACGGACATCGACTACGACACGTACGCCGAGGGCGAGGCGAGGCTGGGCTGGGTGAACATCTCCGCCGACCTCGACGGGGGGTTCGACGTCGACCGCTTCCGGCGTGACCTGATGGACACCGTCCGTGAGCGGCTGCGAGCGGCGGACATCGAGGTCGCGCACCTGAAATTCTCCATCAGGGCCGACGGGACGCTCTCGCACGCCAACCTCACGTCGACCGGGGCGCGACCGAGATACGGTGGGCAGGCACCCGGGGGAGTCACCGGGGGTCGGCTCGTGTTCAACGCCCGGGCGGTCGGTGACCCCGAACGGATCAGCTCGATCACCGGCGAGGCGCTCGCCGACGCGGCGCCAGCCGAGTTGCGCGTGGCCGTCGAGGACGAGCAGGCGTTCAGGCCCGAGTACCCGGAGCCCGAACACAGGATCGACGACCCCGACGCCGACACGTCCGGACTCCCCCAGTGTGACTGATCCCTGCTGGGGGCACGAACACTCCCCTGGCGGCAATCCGGCGAGAACGGAACGGGACAGAGCACGGGACACCGGATGACTGGCTGTCCGGGCCTGAGGGAGACACATAATATCCGACCATATTTCTTAATATTCCCTTATTTGGGTTTAACAGTCTATGGACGTTTGAGGGCTACCCTCTTATGGATGCGGACCAATCGAACGGTAATGACACACCACCACACAACCGGGGACGCGGGTGACGTCGGGCTCGCGGACCCCACGGACGCCCGCGCCAACTGCGGGGTCGGCGTCGTCATGGACCTGGACGACGAGGGCGGCCACTGGGTCGTATCGGACGGGCTCGACCTGGTCGAGTGCATGGAACACCGCGGCACGACCGGCGCCGAGGAGGCCACCGGCGACGGCGCCGGCATCATGCTCCAGATCCCACACGGGTTCTTCCAGGACGAACTCGACGTCGACCTGCCCGAACCCGGCGCCTACGCCGTGGGTTCGGTGTTCCTCCCGGGGGAGGACGCGGCCAGGCGCGGGCTGAAGGAGTTCCTCGAAGAACGGTTCGCCGACGAGGGCCTGGAGGTACTGGCCTGGCGGTCGGTCCCGACGGACCACTCCTCGCTCGGCCGGACCGCGCTGGACTCGGAGCCCGACATCGAGCAGGTGTTCGTGCGGTCTGCCGACGGCGAGTCCGGCGAGGCATTCGACCGCCGGCTCTACGTCGCCCGCCGCGTCGTCGAAAACGCCATCGAGGCCGAGCGACCGCCGGGCCACGAGCGCTTCTACATCGTCTCACTCGACACCGACACCGTCGTCTACAAGGGCCTGCTGACGTCCGAACAGCTGGCCGAGTACTACCCCGAACTGACCGACGAGCGGATGGTCTCGACGTTCGTCATGGTACACGCGCGCTTCTCGACGAACACGCTCGGGGCCTGGCACCTCGCCCACCCCTACCGTTCGATTATCCACAACGGCGAGTTCAACACCATCCAGGGCAACATCAACTGGATGCGCGCCCGGGAGACGGACATCGAGCACGAGGCCTTCGGCGAGGATATCGAGAAGCTCAAGCCCATCATCGACGACCCCGACCAGTCCGACACCGCGAGTGTCGACAACGCACTCGAAGTGCTGATGCAGGCCGGCCGGGACCTCCCGCACGCACTCCGGACGCTCATCCCCGAGGCCTGGCGCGGCGAGGCCAACGACGTCGACGGCGCCCGCCGGGACTTCTACGACTACCACGCCTCGCTGGTCGAACCCTGGGACGGCCCGGCACTCGTCGCCGCCA
>CAZUWC010000273.1:0-3481 GCA_964623935.1 uncultured Halobacteriales archaeon | reverse complement strand
AGGCGCTGGGCGAGATCGACCGCATGGCCTCCGCGCTCGGCCTGCCCGAGAACGTTCGCGAGACCGCCTCGGTCATCTACCGGCGCGCCCTCGACGAGGACCTCCTGCCCGGCCGCTCCATCGAGGGCGTCTCCACCGCCTCGCTGTACGCCGCGGCACGGCAAGCGGGGACCCCGCGCTCGCTCGACGAAATCGAGAAAGTCTCCCGCGTGGAGAAAGACGAGATCGCGCGCACCTACCGGTACGTCGTGCGCGAACTCGGCCTGGAGATCAAGCCGGCCGACCCCGAGAGCTACGTGCCCCGGTTCGCCTCGGACCTCCAACTCTCCGAGGAGGTCGAGCGCCGCGCGCGCCAACTCCTGGAGAACGCCAAGGCCGAGGGCGTCCACTCCGGGAAGTCGCCGGTGGGACTCGCGGCGGCGTCGGTCTACGCGGCGTCGTTGCTGACAAACGAGAAAGTCACCCAGAGCGAAGTCTCGGAGGTGGCCAACATCTCCGAGGTGACCATCCGGAACCGCTACCACGAACTCCTCGAGGCCGAGGACAGCGTTCCCGGCCTGTAAGCGGCGCAACCGATTCGGCGGTGCCGCGAGCGGCCTGCTCGCGCCGTTTTCTGTCCGTTCCGTTGAACAATCGGTAAAATTAAGTACAGGAATTGGTCATACGTGTTAGTGGATGATTCGTTCGAATCAGATCGAAGAGACCGTCGGTGACGCACTGTCGGCGGGAATCGACGGGGCGCAGGACGGGCTTTTCGTCGTCAACCCATCGCGGGACGCCATCCAGGGGCTGGTCACGGTGCTCGCGGAGGCCAACACGCCACCGGCGGTTCGACTGTTCGCCGCCGAAGAACCGCTGAAGGACATCGCGGACGACTTCCTGGTCGCCAGTGCAGTCGCGGACCTGATCGACTCGGGTGGCCTGTCGGTGCGAACGCTGTCGGACGGACCGACCGGAACACTACTGATCACCGAGAGGTCGGTCGTCTCGCTGGTCGAGAATCCGGACCGGGTCGCAGCGCTCGCGACCACCGAGGAGTCGTTCGTCTCCGGGACCGCCGGCGCCTACGAGGCGCGGTGGAAGCGGGCGCCGGAGTTCAACCTCCGGACACCCGCGCGCTCGACGGTCATGGAGACCCTCGAACGGGACATCGGTCCCGACGCGGCTACCGACTTCGAGGCGGTCCTGGAGTCACTGGACGCGGCCAGGGGCAACGGCGAGGGGCTCGACGAGGTGACGGTCAGCCTGCTCGTGGCTGCCAGGAACAGCGAACTCCTCTACGACATCAGCAAGTGGGGCGAGGACATCGGCCTGGCGAGCAAGGCGACCTTCTCGCGGGCGAAATCACAGCTCGAAGAGGCGGACCTGCTCGACACCGAGAAGGTCCCCATCGACGTCGGGCGGCCGCGGTTGCGGCTGCTACTCGCTGACGAGCTGAGTTCGGCCGACCCCGACGAACTCGCCGCCGCCGCACAGAAGCGGTTGGCCTAGAGTTTTCCCCTCGCCCCTCCAGGCAGGGGTATGTCCGTCGAACTGGTCGGCTCGGGACCGGCGGCTGCGGCCGTCCGGGCAGCCATCGATGACGTCGACGCGCGGGTCCAGGAACGGGACAGCGAGGACCTGGCCGACCCCGACATCGCCGTGGTGGTCGGCCAGGTCGGCGAGGGCGTCTTCGAGCGTGTCAACGAGCACGCCACCTCGCGGGGCCTGTCCTGGCTCGCTGTCGAACTCGGGGGGGTCGGTGGCTTCCCGGTCACAGAGGCGTCCGTCGCGGGGTTCGGGCCGGACTCGGGCTGTTACGAGTGTCTGAGCGGCCGCGTGAGCGCGAACCTCGACCCCGACGCCGAGCCGGCCGCGGCACCACCGTCCCACACGGCCCGGTTCGCCGGTGCCGTCGCCGGCCGCGAGGCCGTGCGATTTCTCGCAGACGGCCACGCACCGTTCGGCCGGGTGATAGAGGTACCCCACACCGTCCGGGAGTTTCTCCCGCTGCCAGACTGTGCCTGTACCGGGACGCGAGAGGTCGCGCTGGACCGGGGACACGTCGACCGGGACACAGAGGAGTCACTCGCCCGCGCCGAGCGAGCCATCGACAACCGACTCGGCGTCGTGGCCGAAGTCGGCGAGGCCGAGTCCTTCCCCGCACCGTACTACCTCGCACGGCTCTGTGACACCGCGGGGTTCAGCGACGTCGCCGCGAGCGACCAGGCGGCCGGGGTCGCGCCCGGGTGGGACGCCGCGTTCATGAAGGCCCTGGGCGAGGCCTTCGAGCGGTACTGTGCCGGCGTCTACCGCGCCGAGAGCTTCGAGACGGGGCGTCCCGACGACGTCTCCGGCGCCGTCCCCGCGTCGGCGTTCGTCTGCAAGGGCTCGCCCGACACCGAAAGCGAGCGGGCATGGGTACGTGGCGAGCACCTCGCCACCGGCGAGACGGTACACCTCCCCGCGGAGTTCGTCTTCTACCCGCCCCCCTCGCGGGAGTGTCGGCCGCCGACCACGACGGGCCTGGGCCTCGGCAACTCGGGGACCGAGGCACTGCTCGCTGGACTGACGGAGGTGATCGAGCGCGACGCCACCATGCTGTCGTGGTACTCGACGTTCGAGCCACTGGGGCTGGAGGTTTCGGACCCGGGCTACGAGTCGCTCGCGGACCGGGCGCGCTCGGAGGACCTCTCGGTGACGGCGCTGCTGGTGACGCAGGACGTCGACGTGCCGGTGGTCGCGGCCGCCGTCCACCGCGAGGAGTGGCCGGCCTTCGCCCTCGGATCGGACGCGGCCCTCGACCCACAGCGCGCGGCGCGGGCGGCGCTGGCGGAGGCGCTGCAGAACTGGATGGAACTGCGCGGGATGGGCCCGGAGGCTGCGGGCGAGGCGACGGGTGCCATCGGCCGGTACGCCGAGTTCCCGCCCGAGGCACGGGCCTTCGTGGACCCGCCGTCCGTCGTCCCGGCCGAGTCGGTGGGCCCGGAGGAGACGCCCGAGGGGGGGAACGCTCTCGGGCGAGTGCTTGAAGCACTGGAGGAGGCCGGGCTCGACGCTTACGGCGTCCGAACGACGACGCGGGACGTCGCGGGCCTGGGGTTCGAGGCCGTCCGCGTGCTGGTGCCCGAAGCGCAACCGCTCTTCTTCGGCGAGGCCTACTTCGGCGACCGGGCAGAATCGGTGCCAGAATCGCTGGGGTTCGAGCCGTGGCTGGACCGGGATCACCATCCGTTCCCGTAGTGATCCGTCAACCGTAGAGTGGCGAGTTCAAGAACTGGTCGTCTCGGTCAGAGGGCTCGAAGGAGCTGCTATGACTCGTTACTCGAACTGACCGAATTCCTTGATGACGGTATCGGGGACCGTCACACCGTGACCAGGTCGATCGGGTGCGATGGCGTAGCCGTCTTCGATCTCGAAGGGTTCCTCACAGAGATCCCAGAAGCGATGGCGCGTGAATTCCATAAAATCAACTTCCGGCAGGGCGGCACCCATGTGCATC
>CAZUWC010000272.1:0-3495 GCA_964623935.1 uncultured Halobacteriales archaeon | reverse complement strand
GGCAGGTCCGCGACGCGCTCGACGGGCGCGCGCTCGCCCGGGACGGTGCGCTCGTCGACGGTCACGTCGAACTCCTCGGGGACGACGTTCCAGGCCGTCCCGCCCTCGATTTCGGTGACCGCGACCGATCCCCGGATGTCGTGGCCCAGCACCTCGGTCTCGGGGAAGGACAGGTCTCGGACGAGGTCGACGGCCTCCGTCGCGCGGTAGATGGCGTTCTCGCCGGCCTCGGGTTCGCTGGCGTGGGCGGCACTGCCCGCGGCGTGGACCGTCGACCCCCGCCGGCCCTTGTGGGCGATGGCGACGTCCGTGACGCCGGGCGCGGAGTAGCCCGTCGACCCCTCGCCGACGATGGCGTAGTCGGGGGCGAACCCGTCCTCGATGGCCGCCCGGGCGCCGACGCCGCCCGCCTCCTCGCCCACGAAGGAGACGAACTGGAGTTCACAGTCGAGGTCGGTCGCGTCCCGGAACGCGACCATCGCCGCCGCGACGGCGCCCTTCATGTCGGCGCTCCCGCGGCCGTAGAGACGGCCGTCGCGCTCCCCGACGACGTACTCGCCGTCCGCTAGCTGGGAGTCGTCGGGGGGCACCACGTCGTGGTGGCCGACCAGCGCCAGCGAGGGGAGGTCCGCGTCGCCGTCCGCGGGGCCCCGGCGGGCGATGACGTTCCCGTGGTCGTCGCGCTCGACGGCGGCGTCCGTCTGTTCGCGGAGCCACGCCTCGATCCGGTCGCCCGCGGCGGTCTCGTCCTCGTGGCTGGGGATGGCGACGAGGTCACGTGTCAGCTCGCGCGTGTCCATGTCCGCGGGGTCGGCCGCCCGGGGTTTCAATTCATAGGGAGTAGCCTCGGACGTCGGGGATTCTTATGGGAGCAGCGCCAGCCCCAGCACCACCTCGGCGACCAGCGCGGCGCCGACGACGATGCCCACGAACCCACCCAGCGTCTTCAGGACCCGCGTGAACCCGGTCCCGAGGGTCCGGCCCCAGACGGCGGCGACCAGGGCCATCGTGACCGTCGTCAGCAGGCCAAACGAGAGCAAGAAGCCAAGCGCCGCGTCCGCCGAGGGGGCCGTCGTCGCCATGATGACGACCAGTCCGCCGCTGCCCGCGAGGCCATGCAGGACACCCACGGCCGCGGAGTCGCCGTCGACGTGGACGTGGCCGGGACCCAGCGAGAATCGACCCACGCGCAGATGGGAGTGGACGCCGCCGTCGCCCCCGCCGTGGCCGTGGGCCTCGACGCCGACCAGCCCGCCCGCGTCGGCCAGCATGCGGGCGCCGTAGGCGACGAGGACGGCGCCGACGACGACCTCGAACCCGGCCGCGAAACGCTCGGGTACCTCGACGCCGAGGGCGACGAACCCCAGTCCGAGGACCAAAATTGGGAGCGTGTGACCGACGCCCCAGGAGGCGCCCACCAGCGCCGAGCGGTCCTCGTCGACGAGCGTCGCCACCGCGGCGAGGTGGTCGGCCTCGAGGGCGTGCCTGACGCCGACCACCCCGCCCGCCGTCAGTGCCGCGAGCAGTGACATATCGGTGGCGTCTCCCGTGGGGCGTATAACTGCGTCGACTCGACGTGTCGCCGGCGGGCCGACCTCGCGCAGCGAGGGGGTTCGACGTCGTGGAGGATACTGCCGATCCTGGACGGCGACTGGTCAATCCGGTTTTGTCCCGGGCAAACCCCCGTTAATTCGGGTGAACGCTCTTGTTGCATCGAACCATACGGAAGTCGTCGTCTCATGACACGCGAGACACACACCGTCGCAATCTTCGGCGGCGGCATCGGCGGTCTGACGGCCGCCCAGGAACTGGCCGAGCGCGGACTCGACGTCACGGTCTACGAGGCGGCCGAGACGGCCGGCGGCAAGGCACGCAGTTTCCCGCGGTCGGACCGGCCCGACCCCATCCACGGCGAGCACGGTTTCCGGTTTTTCCCCGCCTACTACCGCAACGTCGTCGAGACGATGGAGCGGATCCCGACCGACCAGGGGTCCGCCGCGGACCACCTGGTCCCGACGAGCGAGGTGCTCGTGGCGACCGCCGACGGCGAGGGGCACCGCTCCTCGACGACGACCCCCTCGACGCTGCGGGAGTGGCTCGACGCCCTCCGGCCGAACATCGGCGGCGGCGAGGTCCCCCGCTCGGAGGTCAACCACTTCCTCAGGCGGCTCTCGGTCGTCCTGACGAGCTGTCGGGAGCGCCGCGAACGCGACCTCGAGCGGACCTCCTGGTGGGAGTTCGTCGACGCCGACGAGATGTCACCCGCCTACCGGAAACACCTCGTGCGCAGCACGCAGTCGCTGGTGGCACTCCAGCCCGAGCGGGGCAGCGCCAGAACCGTCGGGAGCATCTACGTCCAGCTCCTCCAGGGCCAGCTCACGCCCTCGACACCCGCCGAACGGATCCTCGACGGCCCGACGAGCGTCACCTGGCTCGAACCCTGGCTCGACTACCTCGGGGGCCTGGGCGTCGATGTCAGGACGGAGACGCCGCTGACGGCCCTGCACCCCGAGGACGGCGCCATCGCCGGCGCGACCGTCGACGGCGAGCGGATCAGCGCCGACTCGTACGTCCTCGGGGTGCCCGTCGAGGTGGTCAGGCGCCTGCTCGACCCGGAACTGGAACGCGCCTCGCCGGACCTGGCGCGCACGCGGCGGCTGGAGACCGCCTGGATGAACGGGATGCAGTTTTTCCTCTCGGAGGACATCGACATCGCCGCCGGCCACACCGTCTACATCGACTCGCCGTGGGCGCTGACCTCCATCTCACAGCGGCAGTTCTGGGACCCGGCGGTCTACGACGTGGGCGCGCGCGGCGACCCAGACATCGAGGGCGTGCTCTCGGTGATCGCCTCCGACTGGGACACCCCCGGCGTCGTCTACGACAAACCCGCCCGGGAGTGTACGCCCGCCGAGATCCGGACGGAGGTGCTGGCCCAGTTGACCGAGCACCTCGAGGGGCGCTTCGACGAGTCGCTGGTCGTCGACTGGCTGCTCGACCCGGAACTCGACCACACCGGCGACGGCATCGAGAACGCCGCACCGCTCTTTATCAACACCGTCGGCTCGCTCCGGAACCGCCCGCCGGCAGACCCCGACCTCGACCGGCTGTACCTGGCCGGTGACTACGTCCGCACCGAGACGGACCTGGCGACGATGGAGAGTGCCAGCGAGGCCGGCCGGCGCGCCGCTAACGGCGTCCTCCGGACGGCCGGCCGTGACCCCGACGTGCGGACGTGGGGGCTCGAGGAACCCGGCTTCCTCGGCCCGCTGCGCCGCCAGGACAGCCGCCGCTACCGGCTCGGGCTGCCCCACCCCGGCGAGGTGGACGCGTCGCTCCGCCGCGTGGGGCGTCGGCTCCGCTCCCGGACCTGATCGCACGACTGCTCGGCCGTAAACGGACGATAGATTTTTCAACACGTTCGTATCAATATAAGAAGATGACCGATACTAGATACGCCGTCGCGGTCGCGCTCGTCCTGGTGGCCGTCCTGGC
>CAZUWC010000271.1:0-3502 GCA_964623935.1 uncultured Halobacteriales archaeon | reverse complement strand
ACTCTCACTCGCTCCCTCCGGTCGCTCGCGAGAACCTTGCGCGCTGCTGTCGCCTAGCGAGAGCAAGCTCTCGCTGGCTCCCGCTCGCTCCGCTCCCGGGAACTCCACCAGAGTCACGACAGCGCGCGCCACCGCACGGCCGGGAGCGCGTGCCGAGCGATAGCGAGGCCAAGCGACCCGGGGAAGGGCAGGCCTGCCGTCGGCGGGGTGGGACCGAAAGGGGCCGGCCGCTCGATCCCTCCCGGACGAAGCAAGGACCGCAGCGGAGCGAGGACCGCAGCGAGTCCCGGAGTGGTCGAGCGGCCGGGGGCTTTCTGGCCGTGATCGGCAGTCGCGCAAGGGTCGACGACAACAACTCCTAGAGAGTGGCCGGGAGCTTTCTTGCGCGTCCCGGTACCACCAGCGCAAACGTCTTGACGTGTCGACCCCTGCTGTGGTGACATGGACGTCGACGTCTGCGGTCCGGGCCCGGCGGCACCCTTTCTCGGCGCCCGGGACCTCTTCGAGACCGAGCGGACCCTCGACCGGCCGGTGACGGTCCGCGTGGTCGCCGACCCGGAGGAGCGGACACGGGTCAGCCACGACGCCGAGGGCCACCGGCTGACCATCTCCCGGCAGGCGGCCACCTCGGCGATGGCGCGCGAACTCGCCCTCCACGAGTACGCCCACATGCACCACCACGAGCGCGACCACCCCTCCCACACCCAGCCCACGGAGGAGGCCATCTTCCTCGCGCTCGCTGGCCGGAGCGTCGAGCGCCGCAAGCTCACCCACTGCTACCAGATCGCCAACCACATGAAGGACATCTACGCCGACGACCTCTGGCTGGACATCGCGCCGGCCGACAAGCTCGTCGACTACCTCGAATCCAGCCTGGCGGCGGCCGTCGCCGACCGGCCCCGCGACCCCCCCGCCTGGGAGCGTCTGACGCCGGCCGCCGACCCCGAGATCACGGCGGTCAACGCCGCCTTCGCGCTGGGGCTGGTCGAGCGCCACGGCCTCGCCGACGCCGACCACCGCATCTACGACCTCGCGCACGCGGCCGCCGCAGACGCCCCGAGCGTCGACCTCGCGGCGTTCAAGCGCCGCTTTCGCACCCTCGTGCCCGACCCCGACGAGAGCGAGTACCGCAAGGCCCTGGTCGACGTCACACGCGCCTACGCCGGCGGGGGGGAGCGGGCCGCCGACTAGACCAGCGGCGAGACCGCGAGCCCGGCCGCGAGCGCGAGCACCGGATAGTCGAGTCGCGAGAACGCGAGCGGCGGAAGCGTGGGGTTCCAGGCGAAACAGCGTGCCCGGAGCGCCAGCGCCAGCCGGTCGGCACGCCCGAGCGCCCGCCCCAGGCCGACGAGTGCGAGCCGACGGGTCCGTTCGATGACCGACCGCCGGTCGCCGGCACGAGCTTGGATCGCCGCCCGCGCACTCTTGAGGTCCCCGAGCAACAGCGGGAAGAACCGGAAGACCAGCCCGACCCCGACCCCGAACAGCTGGCCGGGCCGGCCGGGGACGTGGCGCTGGATGGCCGCCCGCGTGGCCCGCACCGGCGTCGACCGGACGTAGGCCCCCGAGACGAACAGCACGAGCAGTACCCGGTAGCCCGCGACCAGCGAGTCCACGGCCGCTCCCGGAACGACCCACGGCGACCCGAACCGGACGACCGCGAACAGTGGCGTCACCGCGAGCAGGACGACCACGAACCAGTACGCCCGGAGGACCCGGAGCGGCGAGAGTCGCGCGGCACCGAGCGCGAGCACCGCCAGGCCGGTCAAAGTACCGAGCGCGAGCGCCGACCCGTGGGCGAAGACGGCGACGGCGAACCCCACCTGGACGAGCAGTTTCGACCGCGGGTCGAGCCGGTGGGCCAGTGTCCCGTCGCGTTCGTAGGTCAGCATACCGGCACGCGGACATCGAAATCGGTCAACGCCTCCGAGGCGTCTGCCGGATCGGCGTCGACGACCAGCCTGCCGTCGGCCATTCCGAGCAGGCGGTCCGCCCGGTCCAGGAGGTCACGCAGGTCGTGGGTGACGACGACGATCCCCGTCCCGTCGGCCTGGAGGTCGTCCAGGTGTGCGAGTACCGACTCGCGTGCGGGCTGGTCCAGTCCGGCGAAGGGTTCGTCGAGGACGAGGTGGTCCGGTTCCATGGCGAGCGCCCCCGCGATGGCGACGCGGGACTGCTCGCCGCCGGATAGTTCGTCGATGCGGTCGCCCTCGTGGCCCGCCATCCCGACCGCCCCGAGGGCCCTCGCCACGCGGTCGTCGATGGTCTCGCGGTCGAGGCCGAGGTTCTCGGGGCCGAACGCGACGTCGGCACCCACAGTCGCGGCGACGAACTGGTCGCGGGGCTGCTGGAACACCATCCCGACGCTCGTGCGGGCGGCTACCGGGGACTCGGTGACGTCCAACCCGTCCACCTCGACGGTCCCGGCGTCGGGTTCGAGCAGGGCGTTGAAATGGCGTACGAGCGTCGTCTTGCCGCTGCCGTTCGCGCCCGCGAGCACGACAAACTCCCCGTCCTCGATGGTCACCGAGACGTCCGCGACGGCGACGACGTCCCCGTAGCCCGAGGTGAGCCCGCGGACTTCGATCATCCCACGACGCCGCGTCCGTGGGCGAGGTACCCGCCGGTGACCAGCGCCAGCACCGCGATGGCCTTCGCGGCATCCCCGGGAACGAACACGAGGCCGCCCTGGACCAGCGCGTTCGCCAGCGGGAGGTCCAACTGGACAGACAGCCAGGCCGACCCGACGAGGTAGACCACTGCGAGGCCGAAAACGAGCGCGCCCGCCTGGACGGGGACCGACACCTCGTCGAGCCGTCGGGGATGGACACGCCGGTGGACGACGGCCCCGATGAGCGCCGCCGCGATGGGGAAACTGACGAGGTACCCGCCGGTCGGCCCGACCAGGGCGCCGTAGCCCGCGGCACCGCCGGCGAACACTGGCGCTCCCGCGACGCCCACCAGCAGGTACAACACCAGCGCGAACGCCCCCCAGACCGGCCCGAGCAACAGGCCAGCGAGGTAGACGCCGGCGGTCTGCAGTGTGAACGGCGCCGGCGAGAACGGGTAGGGAACCGTCACCTGCGCGAACGCCGCCGTCAGCGCCGCCACCAGAACGGCCACCGCGAAGTACTGGACAGTCCTGTCGCCGACCAGGTCGACCGATTCGTGTTGTTCTGCCATGCCCGTCGGTGTGCCGTCAACCACAAAATCAGTACCGGTTTACGACATCCTCGCGGCGGTCAGTGAACTCGGCGGGACGTGGACAGCGAACAGACGTGAGCGGCGATCAGCGAGCGGCGGCCGCGACGCGCTCTTTCTCCTCTTTCTGGTTGACGGCGTAGGTGCCGACGTCGTTGTTGGCCGCGCCCGTGAGTTGCCCGGCGAGGGCCTCGACGACGTCGTTCTCGGACTTGAAGGAGGCGTTGTGGACGCCCTCGGCGATGAACTTCAGGGCCTGGTCGACGCGCCGTTGCGGGGAGATGTCGACCGCCTTCGGGAC
>CAZUWC010000270.1:0-3512 GCA_964623935.1 uncultured Halobacteriales archaeon | reverse complement strand
GACTGATAGCGTGGCATCATACATAGCCCTGGTGGGTCTCCGGCGGGCAGTGCTATACCGGTCGACGTAAGCAATGATACATTCAGTCCGGGAGCAACAAGGGCTGAGAAGTATCAAACGTTACGTCGACCGGTATAATTTAACGAGGTGTCCCATCAGTCGATACGAGACGATTGCTTCTGTCTGTGAAGGGCAGGCCGGCCGACGGGCGGGACCGAAAGGGGCCGGCCGTCACCGGCGCCGTGCGCCGGTTGCTCGGGAGAGCTTGCTCTCCCGGTGCTCGATCCCTCCCGGGCGCAGTCTCCGCGAGCGCAGCGAGTGGAGGCCAGCGAGTCGCAGCCCGCGCAGCGCAAGCGAGGGCGGAGCGAAGCGGAGCCCTCGAAAAACGAACGGCGAGCACAGCGAGCCGTGAGTCGCGAGCAGGACCGTCTCGCGCGGTAAGCACTGCACCGAGCGAAGCGAGGGAAGCGCGCAGCGAGCGCGAGGTCGACCGGAGGGAGACCTCGGTCTGCTCGAACGGCGACCGGAGGGAGCCGTGAGAGCCCCGGAGGGTGAGCCGAGCGGAGCGAGGCGAACGTAGTCGAGCGGTCGGGGGCTTTCGTGCCGGTCGCAGTAGCGACGGAACCACAACCGGGGCGGGAACTTCAAGACCCACCGCGTCGAAGAGCCGGTAATGGCACGGCTCGTACCACCCACAGAGCGCGTCTGCGAACGCTGTGGCCGGCGAGACGTCTGGGACGAGGACAGCGAGACGTGGGTCGCTGCGAGGGAGGACGGGCAGCCACTCGTCGGCGAACCCCACTGCGTCCACGAGTGGGACATCAACGGCACCTACAATCCCTTCGAGGGCGAGTAGCCGCCCACGACTCGAAAGAACGGATGCCCACAGTCTACATCACTGCGCCCCCGGAACAGGCCGACGACATCGCGGCCACGCTCGTCGAGGAACGGCTGGCGGCCTGCGTCAACAGCGTCCCCTGCGAATCCCGTTACTGGTGGGACGGCGCGGTCCAGACCGACGACGAGGTCATCCTCCTGGCGAAGACGACCGACGAGCGCTACGCCGAACTGCGCGAACGGGTCGTCGAGATTCACCCCTACGAGGTCCCCTGTATCGAGCGGTTCGACGAGAGTGACGTTCTCGACTCGTTCGGGCAGTGGTGCGAGGAGAGCGTCGGCGACGGGTAGCGATCACCGGGAGAACACTGACTCGTCCGTGACAGATTACGCGTATTCGAGGTCGTCGGTGTAGCGATCCAGCACGAGTACGGCTGCGGCACCCGCGGCGCCGGAAGCGGCGATCGAGAGGGCGGTTGCGGGCGACCAGACCCGGACACCGTCCACGATGGTCTCGACTGGCAGGCGCAGCGACCCGATCATGAGACTGACCAGGAAGGTCAGCGTCGCCGCGCGGTACCGGTCGAGTGCGCGACGGATGAGGTGTGCCACGGACAGCAGGCCAACGAGGGCGCCGGCGACGAAGGTCACCACGACGACGGCACCCGTGGCCAGTCCGTCCGGCGTCGGGCCGACGGCCGCGGCGAGCAGGTCGTCGACGAACCGTTTGAGCGTCCCCGTGAGGAACGTGTACTGCCCGAGCAACAGCAGGATGAACGCGCCGGAGACGCCGGGCAGGACCATCGCGCTGATCGCGACGGTCCCCGCCAGGAACACGACCGGGATGCCGTGGCCCAGCGCACCGCTCCCGCTCGCGCCCGCGAGCAGGAACGCCAGCGCGAACCCCGTCAGGGCTGCCAGCACCCGCCCCGGTGACCCGAGGGAGAGCTGCTCCCAGAGGACGATTGCCGAGGCGCCGATGAGCCCGAAGAAGAACGCGAACGTCTGGGGCTCGTAGACCTGGGAGGCGGTGTAGACGACACGCGAGATGGACACCACGGAGGTCACGACGCCCAGCCCCAGCGCGAGCAGGAAGAACGCGTCCATCCGACGGAGATCATGCCACAGTGCCGCCCGCCCCTCCGGTCGGTGCAGGCGCGGAACGTGGGCCAGCACCTGTGGGTCCAGTGCCGTGATCGCCCGGACGAGGCGCTCGTAGACGCCGACGATGAGCGCAATGGTGCCCCCGGAAACACCCGGCACAGTGTCCGCCGCGCCCATGGCGATTCCCTTGAGGTACACCGACACCAGTTCGCGGGGGCCAGTGGTGCTCTCGGCGGTCTGTGCCCGTTCGTCGGTGTGGGTGTCACCCGCCACGGTCAGGGCTGGGCGGCCGCGACGCCGTTCCGCCCGGGCGCCGAGAGGGACTGGCCGCCCGATCCGGAGTCGCCAGATCCGTCCTCGGAGTTCGGATCGCCGACCTCACCGACGACTGTCGATTCCAGTTCGACGGTCGCGGGAGCGTCGTCGGCACCGACGACCTGCCGTTCGGTCACGTTGACCGTCCCGGTGTAGCGCACGATCGACCCGGTCGTGTTCAGCCTGGGTGCCGAGGTGATCACGTACGGCCCGGTCGCCCGGACGTTCGTGTCGGTGTAGCCGTCCTCGGGGCCGATCTCGTCGTAGCCCGTCGTCGAGTAGGGTACTGTCGTCGAGAACTCGCCGTTCTCGTCAGCCTGGATGCGCTGTGAGTACACGAACGGCACGCCGTTCTCGGGGTTCAGTTGGACCCGGAGACGCAGTGAGGCGTTCTCGGGGGCCGTTCCCTCGATGGTCGCGCCATCGACCCGTTCGAAGGTCTTGGTCCAGGCCGGCGTGTTCGGGTAGAGTCGCTGGAGCGCCTCCTGCTGTAACTGGCCACCCTGGGCGTTCTCACCCTGCTGTGCCTGGAGCTGGCGTCCGAGCCCGCTCTGCTGGACTGCACGGCGGAACGCGGCGACTTCGCCGCCACCGTCGAGCGCCGAAACCTCGCTCATGTGGACCAGGCGGTAGTGTTTCATCGCGGGCACGCGCTCGGGTGGGTGCGGGCCGATGCCGCCGATTTCGGCGCTCTCGTCGTTCTCGGCGAACTGCTGGGCCGCGCTCATGTTCTCGAAGAGCTTGACCGGCTGTCCGTCCTGCGGTGGGCGGACGAATGTTTCGCCGTTACCGATCTGCTGTTCGCGCCCCTGCCAGTCGACGACGTACGGTTCGGGGTTCTTCGCGCTCCCGTGATACAGGTACAGGCGAGCCATCGTCGAGTTGTAGTAGGCCTGCTTGTGCCGGATTGCGAGCGTCGAACGGAAGAGTCCTGCCTGTCGGAGCTGGTCGGTCGCGAGCACGCGCGTGAAGTACGTCGAGCGGCCGACGCCGTCGACGAACGTCGGCGGTGCGAAGAACTTCCCGCGGACCGGGTGGAGTGACTCGGCCTGGACCATCTTCCAGTCGACCATGACGTAGCGGGTCTGGGCGTCGTCCTCGTCGATGTCGTCGAGTTCTTCGAACGATTCATTCTCGCTCTGGGTGAGCAGATATCGGGCCGCATCGTTCGCATTCTGCTGAAACGGGTTGGCATTGGGGATGGCTTCGGCCTCGGCCGTGATCCAGTGGCCGTAGTCCCACCACGACATGACGCC
>CAZUWC010000269.1:0-3571 GCA_964623935.1 uncultured Halobacteriales archaeon | reverse complement strand
GTCGCCACCGTCGCCATCGACCGCCCGGACGCGCGCAACGCCCTGAACGCGCAGGTCCGGGCCGAACTGAAGGAGGTCTTCGGCGCCGTCGCGGACGGCGAGACGGATGTCCGCGTCGTCGTGCTGACGGGCGCCGAGGGGTCGGGCGCGTTCGTCGCCGGCGCGGACGTCACGGAACTCCGCGAGCGGGACGCACTCGAGCAGCGCGAGGCCAGCAAGCGCCCGCGGGTCTACGAGGTGGTCGACGACTGTCCCATCCCGGTCATTGCCCGCGTGAACGGCCACGCGCTGGGCGGCGGGTGTGAACTGATGCAGGCCTGTGACGTCCGCATCGCTCACGAGGACGCGAAACTCGGCCAGCCCGAGATCACGCTGGGCATCATGCCCGGCGGCGGCGGGACCCAGCGCCTGCCCCGACTGGTCGGGGAGGGACAGGCCATGCGGCTGATCCTCTCCGGCGAGCTGATCGACGCCGCCGAAGCAGCGGCGATCGGCCTCGTCGAGGAGGTCCACGGCGAGGGCTTCGACGAGCGCGTCTACGACCTCGCGGCGTCGATGGCCGCCCACAGCCCCGTCGCCCTCGAGTTCGCGAAGAAATCCGTCAAGGCTGCCGCGCGGATGGACCTGGAGAGTGGCATCGAGTACGAGGCCGAACTGTTCGCGCAACTGTTCGCCACCGCCGACAAGGACGAGGGCATCGACGCGTTCCTCGAAGACCGCGAGCCCGAGTGGCACGGCGAGTAGACGACGTCCGAGAGACTCCGAGGGTATCCGAGTCTTTCGAACGCGCTCAGGCGTGCGCGAGGTTGATGGTAATCTCGTTGACGGCCCCGAGCAGCAGGCTCGGGAGGTCCTCGCGCAGGCGGGACCCCTTCAGGCGGTTGGCGGGGCCGGAGATGCTGATGGCGCCGATGGCGCGGTCGTCCTCGTCGGTGATGGGTGCGCCGACGGCGTGGAGGCCCTCGACGGACTCCTCGAAGTTGAACGCGTAGCCGCGCTCGCGGATCGTCTCCAGGTCGGCTCTGAGTTCCTCGGGGTCGGTGATGGTGTGTGGGGTCCGTGCGGGCAGGCCGTGGGTCTCGACGATCCCGTCGACGCGCTCGTCGGGGAGGTGTGCGAGGATGGACTTCCCGGCGGCGTGCTGGTGGAGGTAGTTCCGGTGGCCGACGCGGGCGTCCGTCCGGACCGAGTGTTTCCCGCGGGCGCCGTAGATGTGGACGCTCCGGCCGTGTTCCTCGACGGTACACCAGATCTTCTCGTCGGTCTCGTCGGCGAGTTCGTCCACCTTCGGCTGGGCCTCCGCGAACAGCGTGTACCTGTTGCGCGCGGCGACGCCGTAGTCGAGGAACCGCACACCCAGGCGGTACGCCTCGCCCTCCCGGATCAGGAAGCTGTTCGCTTCCAGCGTCTTGACGTGTCTGTGGACGGTACTCTTCGCGCAGTCCAGCTCCGCCGACAGTTCGACGAGCGTCGCCGTCCCCTCCCGCTTGAGGTGGTCGAGGATCGCCACGGACCGCTCGACGGTCTCGACCGGCCGGCTGACCTCGGCTGGCGTCGTCATAGCCACCCGTTCCGGTCCCGCGACCAAAAGAGTTGTTCAAGCTATTCGAACACACTACACTCGCAGGTGGCCACGCGGCGCACCGACAGAGCAAAGGGCAGCGCCGCCGACACCCGGGTGTATGACCGCGACGGCCGAGCGCCTCGTCTCGGAACTGGAAGCGCTGGGCGTCGAGTACGTCTTCGGCTACCCCGGCGGGCGGGTCATCGAACTGTTCGACCACCTCCCCGGTTCGGGGATCGAGCTGGTCCGTCCGCGCGACGAGCGCGAGGCCAGCGTCATGGCCGAACTGTACGGCCGCCTGCACGGCGAGCCCGGCGTGCTCGCGGGCCAGGGCCCCTGGATCGGCAGCCTCGGTGCCATCGGGCAGATGGAGGGCTATCTGGGGTCCTCGCCGATGGTCGTCGTCACCGAGGCGAGCGAACGGGGCGAGTACTCGACGCTTGCCCCCTACCAGCAGGCTCGCGGCGACTACGGCGGGATCGACCTCCCGGCGGCGCTGTCGGCCTACACCAAGGAACACTGGACGCCGCGCACGCCGACGGAGACGGTGCGGAGCCTCCAGCTGGCGTTCAAGCACGCCACCGCCGGCCGGCCGGGCCCGACGGCAGTCGTCCTCGACGGGGACGCCGTGACCGAGGAGGTCCCCGAGGGGACGGTCCCGCCGGTGTGGGAGAGTGACGCCCAGGCCCGGACGTGGGAGGCCCGGCCCGATGCCGACGACGTCGCGGCGGCGGCCGACGCGCTCGCGGACGCCCAGCGACCCGTGATCGTCGCGGGCAACGGCGTCCACGCCGCCGACGCCTACGAGGAACTCCGGGACCTCGCGGTGGCCGCCGGGGCGATCGTCACCACCTCCTATTTGGGCAAGTCGACGTTCCCCGAGACGCACGACCTGGCGGGCGGGGTCATCGGTTCCTTCGGCCACGAGGGAGCCAACCGGGTCGTCAGCGAGGCCGACGTCCTCCTCGTCGTGGGATCGCGGCTCAACCCGATGGACACGAACTGGCAGGCACCCGCGTTCATTCGGCCGGACGAACAGACCATCCTGCACGTCGACGTCGACCCGCGCAACGCGGGCTGGGTCTATCCGGCCGATGTCGGGCTGGTGGGCGACGCCGCGCTGGCGCTCGTGGACCTCGTGGACGCGCTACCCGGGGACGCGGACGCCGGGACCGGCGAGGGCTGGCCCCGTGAGCGGGCCGCCACGGCCCGGGAGTCCTTCTCGGCGCCGGCCTGTGAGGCGGAGGTCTCGCCGGTCAAGCCACAGCGAGCAGTCAAGGAAATCGAGGCCGTCGTCGACAGCGAGACGGTCGTGACCGCCGATTCGGGGAACAACCGGTTCTGGTTGCTCAACTACCTCCAGGTCCCGGCGGTCCGGACGTACTTCGGGAGCGGCGGGGTGGGTGCGATGGGGTGGGCGACGCCCGCGGCGGTGGCGGCCGCGATCACGACCGACCGGGACGTCCTCGGCGTCGCGGGCGACGGCGGGTTCGCGATGACGATGACGAGCGTCGAGACGGCCGTCGAGTACGGCGTCGCGCCGACGTTCGTGGTGCTCAACGACACCAGCCTCGGAATGGTCCGGCAGATGCAGGACGGGTCGGAGGACATCGCCGGCGTCGAGTTCCACGACACCGACTTCGTGACGGCTGCGGAGGCGTTCGGTGCCGTCGGGACGCGCGTGTCGACGCCCGACGGATTGGCCGACGCGCTCGGGACGGCGATGGCTGCCGAGGACCTCCCCCACGTGATCGACGTCCGGATCGACCGCGAGGAGGACATGGCCGAGACGCTGGAGTCGTCCTTCTACGCAGATGTCGGCGGCTTGCACGAGTGATCGCGGGTAGACTGGACGGCTCCCGCTCACTTTTTCGGAACCGCTGTCTGTGACTCTGGTGAGACTGTGAATACCGGCAAGAAAGCCCCCGGCCGCTCTCTAGGAATCACTGCGTGTGACGCTGCTGCCACGGCAGAGACAACCCACAGCCAGAAAGCCCCCGGCCGCTC
>CAZUWC010000268.1:0-3580 GCA_964623935.1 uncultured Halobacteriales archaeon | reverse complement strand
GGTCCAGGTACCACGACCGGACCGGCGTCTCGCGGGCGTGGACCTTCTCGACGGCCCGGTCGTTGAACGTGATCGGCGCGACGCCCGGCGGCGCCGAGAGGCACTTCTGGGAGCCCGTGTAGACGACGTCGAGGTCCCACTCGTCGGTGCGGAACTCGACCCCGCCCAGCACCGGCACCGTGTCGGCGACGACGTAGGCGTCGTGGGCGTGGGCAATCGAGGTCAGTTCGGGCACGTCGGGCTGTCGGACGCCCGTGGAGGTCTCGCCGTGGACGAACCCGAAGACGGTCGGCTGGTGGGCCTCGAAGGCCGCCTCGACGTCCGCCGGGTCCAGCGGCTCTCCCCAGGGAGCCTCGACGGTGACGACCTCGGCGCCGGCCCGCTCGGCGACGTGACCCATCCGCTGGCCGAAGTACCCATTCGACGGGACGAGGACGATCTCGCCGGGTTCCAGGAGGTTCGCCAGCGCCGTCTCCATCGCCGCCGACCCGGTGCCGCTGACGACGAAGGTGTGTTCGTTGTCCGTCCGGAAGACGTACCGGAGCAGTTCCTGGAGGTCGTCCATCACCGAGACGTAGTAGTCGTCGAGGTAGCCCACGAGCGGGGCCGCCGCCGCGCGGCGCACGCGGTCGTGGACGTCCGTCGGTCCGGGTCCCATCAGCGTCCTGTCCGGCGGTCGCAACTCGCCGACCTCGGGTGGATCGGTGTCCGAGCCGTCGGTCATGTGCCCGCGCATACGCGGGACGAGAACAAAAACCCCGGCCACGTGGTCGCCCGCCACGTAGCGCCCTCGCTCGAAGGTCGTGTCACGTATGCCACACGCTTTATTATCTGTCCGGACGGTATGTCATACCATGGCCCTCCGCCTGCAACGGCGCGCCCTCCTCGGGACCCTCGGGACGCTCGCGGTCGCCGGGTGCCGCTCCAGGTCCTCGGAGGCGACGTTCGTCGCGCCGCGTGCGGTACTGATCGACGACGAACTCGCGCTCGAACTCCACGACCTCCCGGGCAGCAGGGAGGTGACAGTGACGGCACGCACCACCGTCTCGTTCAACGACGAGTCGACGACCTGGTCAGCCTCGGCGTCGTTCGTCTCCTCCTCGGAGGGAACCGTCTCCGTCCACGAGGACCCGCCGGTGGCGGGCGACTACGGCGGTGTCGACCCGATGGGGCTGTTCTGGGCGATGACCCCCGAGAACGCCGAGAACGCGTTCTTTCCGCCCACGCGCCACGAGGTGACGCTGACGGCGGCCGTCGACGGCGAGGTCCTCGCCGAGACGACCATCGACCGGCGACTCGCCGTCGCCGGGGTCGGCGAGCAGTCCCTTGAGGGGGACCTCGTCGGGACGATACACACGCCGCCGGGGGAGGGGTCGGCACCGGGGGTCGTGCTCTTGCACGGCTCGGGGGGCCGCGAGATGACCTCGACCGCCCGGCTGCTGAGTTCCCACGGGTTCGTTGCGCTGTCGTTGAAGTACTTCGGGGTGCCCGACGCCTTGCCGGACCTCCTCTCGGCGGTCCCCGTCGAGTACGTCGGGCGGGCCATCGACCGGTTACTCGACCACCCCCGGGTCGCCGGCCCGGGCGTCGGCCTCTGGGGCGCCTCCAAGGGTGCGGAACTCGGCCTGGTGGTCGGGAGCTACGACGAGCGTGTCGACGCAGTCGTCGGCCTCGCACCCAGTTCGCTGGTGTGGGAGGGCTTCGACGCCGAGGGCTACCCGACGGGGACCTCCTCGTGGACACACGGGGGCGAGCCCGTGCCGTACCTCTCCTATCCCGACTACGACGCCGTCCCCGAGTCGGCCGACCCGTTCGAGCAGCCACGCTCCTTCTACGAGTACAGCCAGCTCCAGGCCACGCCCGAGGAGGTGGCCGCCGCGACCATCCCGGTCGAGCGCATCGAGGGGGACGTCCTGCTGTTCTCTGGGACGGACGACCAGCTCTGGCACAGTACCTCGATGGCCGAGCAGGTACTCAACCGGCTGGCTGCCCGGGAGCACCCCCACCGCTCGGAGCATCGCGCCTTCGAGGGCGCGGGCCATCTCTTCCAGCTACCCTTCCTGCCGACGCACGGGACCAGCGAGTTCGGCGGGTATCCGCTCGGCGGGACGCCCGGGGCGAATGCCCGCGCCAGCCGCGAGCACTGGCCGGCGGCGCTCGACGCACTCGCTGACCTCGAAGAGGGGTTCGAGGCCGAGCCGCCGCCCGTCGACGCCGACGTCGAACCGGGAGCCGACGGGTCCGGCGAGGACGGGCGGTCGTCTCGCTCCACAGGGGTCGTCGCTGCGGTGTTGCTCACCGGCGCCGTGGTGCTGGGTGCGGTGCTGTATGCCCTGCCCCGCTCGGCCGACCGGCCGGCATCCGGGGACGAACGGGCCATCGAGGGCGAGGTCACGCGCGTCGGGGCCGTCCGGTATCTGCAGGGTGCGCTCGGCCACGCCGTCGGGAGCACCCTCTTTCTGGGGAGTGCCGGGCTGGTCTGGCTGCTCGGGTTCGTGCGGGTCGCGTACGTCAGCGTCGCCGTGGCGTTTCTCGTCTCGGCGAACGGGCTCTCCATCTGGGCCTGGGACGGACTGCAGTCCTACTTCGCGGCCCGCACCCCGGAGCACGAGGAGACCGACGACCGGCGGACGCTCACGGCGAACCCTCTCGAAGCCGACTCGCGCGTCGAACTCAAGGCCGGCGCGGTCATGACCGCGGTGTTCGTCGCCCTCCTCGTACTCGGCCGTCTGGGGTTACAGCTGCTCGGTCCCAGGCTCTTCGCGTCCCTGTCTGTCGGCTGTCTCGCCGCCGGGAACGTCGCTGCGCTCGCCAGGGCCGTCTCCGGGTCGTCCCGCTGACAGCGAGCTGTCGGCCGGTCCGGCGCTGTCACCGGATGTGGACGGCCGGTTTCCCGGGCCGGGCCTTCTCGGCGGCCTCGCCCTCGTCGGCCCGCCGGACGGTCACGGCGGCGTCGAACTCGTCGCGCAACAGCCACGCCGCGCGGTCGAGGAGTTCGTACTCGGCCTCGGGGGCCAGCAGCCGTTCGAGTTCCTGGCGGCGCCCGAGCAGGTCCTCGGCGTAGGACTGTGCGGCCTCGCCGGCGGGCACGGCGTCGTCGTCGAGGATCTTCCCGACGAGCGCCTCGTCGGCGCCGGCCGAGCGCGCGATCCCGTGGGCACGGTACTTCCAGTCGGGGGCGACCGTGATCTCGATCTCCTCGGCGCTCTCGATGCCGGCGACGTCGAAGATGTCACGGACGTCCTCCCGGAGTGTCCGGACCAGCCGGCGCTCGACGTCGTAGTCCGCGACGTCGCGCTCGGGGTCGGGCCAGTCGGCGTGGGCGACGATACCCTCCCCCCGGAGGAGGTTCCACATCTCCTCGCCCAGATACGGAGTCAGCGGCGCGACCAGCCGCGTCAGGACCCGCAGGCCGCGCCTGTAGACGCCCTCGTGGGGCGCCTCGTAGCCGCGGTACTGGCCCAGCAACCCCGCAAGCTGGCGGATCTCGGTGACGGCCTGGTGGAAGCGAAAGCGCTCGTAGTCCGCGGTCGCGGCGGCGATCGTGCGGTCGATTTCGCGGGCGACGTACTCGTCGTGT
>CAZUWC010000267.1:0-3593 GCA_964623935.1 uncultured Halobacteriales archaeon | reverse complement strand
CCCGCACCTCCTCAAAGCGGCCGCGCGCGCCGATGCGCTCGGCGTGGTACTCGATGGCCTTCGCGGAGTTCTCGTTGCGCTCGGTGCCGTGGCCGACCACCGCGAGGCCGAACCCCTCGCCGACGTCGGGGTCGCCGGTGACTGACTCCGCGCGGCGGACGATGACGTCGCTCATCGCGTCGTGGGTTCCGACGGGCCCGCAGTAGTGGACTGTCGCGTCGACGTCGCTCGCGCGCAGGGTGGCGTGGCCGGCGCTCGTCCCGTCCGAGTCCCACAGCGTCGGGTCCCACCCCTCCAGGCGCAACTCGCGGGGGATGACCTGCTCGGTGAAGTAGCCCTCGCTGACGAACAGCGGGACGACGTAGGCCTCGTCGCTGGCGACCGTCCGCAGCGCCTCCCGGAAGTGGGGTTCCTCCTTCCAGAAGGCCTCCTGTACCTCGTCGAAGGCACCCGCCGCACGGACCCGGTCGGCGTGGTCGAACGCGGGCGTGCTCGAATCCGGGTTGCGGTGTGATCCGTGGGCGGCGACCAGCAGTGCCTGACTCATCGCCTCCCCGTTCGGTGGTCGTGGACTTGAGGGCGTCGGCTGTGCAATCCGCAGAGTTGAAACACCGGCCCTGTCGTAGTACCGCCAATGACCCTGCGCGTGACGAACACACTCTCGGGCGAACGCGAGGTCTTCGAGCCCCGATCCGAGGACTCGGTACTCCTGTACTACTGTGGCCTGACGACCTCGGACCCCGCTCACCTGGGACATGCCCGCGGGTGGGTCCACGTCGACGTGATGCACCGGTGGCTCGACCACCTCGGCTACGGGGTGCGCCACGTCGAGAACTTCACGGACGTCAACGAGAAAATCGTCGCCCGTGTCGGCGAGGACGGGGAGAGTGAGGCCGATGTCGCCCGCTCGTACATCGGCGACGTCCTCCGGGACATGCGCTCGCTCAATCTCCTGCGCGCGGAGGTGTACCCCCGCGTCTCCGAGCACGTCCCCGAGATCATCGGGATGGTCGAGACGCTCGTCGAGACGGGCTACGCCTACGAGTCCGACGGGTCGGTGTACTTCGACGTCACCGCCTTCGAGGGGTACGGCAAACTCTCGAACCAGGACGTCGAGACACTGGACGCCCAGGGCGACCCCGACGAGCGAGCCGAGAAGCACAATCCCGCGGACTTCGCCCTCTGGAAGGCCGGCGGCGTCGACCCCGGCGACATCGCCGAGCACCGCCACGAGGCGGCCGCCCCGCCCGAGGAAGCCTGCGCGACGGCCGAGACCTTCGAGTCACCCTGGGGCGAGGGGCGGCCGGGCTGGCACATCGAGTGCTCGGCGATGAGCACGACCCACCTCGAGGAGACCATCGACATCCACGTCGGCGGGCAGGACCTCGTCTTCCCCCACCACGAGAACGAGATCGCCCAGAGCGAGGCCGCGACCGGCCAGCAGTTCGCGCGCTACTGGCTGCACGTCCGACTGCTCGATGCCGCCGACGAGGAGAAGATGTCCTCCTCGCTGGGCAACTTCGAGACGGTCGCCGAGGCAATCGACCGGTACGGGGCCAACGCCGTCCGGACCTTCCTGCTGTCGACGGCCTACCACAACGAGGCCGTCTACAGTCTGGAGACGATGGGCGAAGCCCAGGAGCGGTGGGACCGCCTCCAGCGCGGGTACGAGCGCGCCCGGGAGGCACGCGACAGCGTCGATGCGCGCACGAAGGTGACCGACGCGGACCTCAGGGACGCCGTCGCCGACGGCCGGGCGGCGTTCCGCGAGGCGATGAACGACGACTTCAACACCCGCCGGGGGCTGGCGGCGCTCGAGGAAATCGTGGGCGCGGTCAACGCCCACCTCGAGGACCACGACGAGTACGACTACCGCGGCCTCCGGGACGCCGTCGACACACTCGAGGACCTCGCGGGCGGCGTCTTCGGGCTGGACTTCGCGACGGCCGCGCCCTCGGGAGAGGCGACAATCGCCGAGGACCTGGTCGAACTCGTTCTCGAAGTCCGCGAGGCGGAACGCGCCGCCGGCAACTACGACCGCGCCGACGAACTCCGGGAGGAACTCGCGGCCCTCGGCGTCGAGGTGCAGGACACCGACGAGGGCCCCCAGTACCGCTTCGAGTCCGGGTGATACTGCCGGTCGCCGGTAGTATCACTCGGGAGTCTCGACACTGGCCTCGGCCAGTTCGGCCACGCTGGCGTCACTGGCCGCCTCGACGCCGGAGATTTCGAATCGCGCCCCGCCCTCGGAGCCGTCGGTGACCCGGACCGACCAGCCGTGGGCGTCGGCGATTTCGCGGACGATGGCCAGCCCGTACCCGGTGCCGTTCTCGGCGGTCGAGTAGCCCCGCTCGAAGACCTCCTCGCGGCGGTCGGCGGGGATGCCGGGACCGTCGTCCTCGACGTAGAACCCGTCCTCGCAGTCCCCGACCGTGACCGTCACGCCCGTGCCGCCGTGGGCCACCGCGTTTCGGAGGAGGTTCTCGAGCAGTTGCTGGAGGCGGCTCCGGTCGGCGCTGACGGTCCGCTCGGTCTCCACGAGGAGTGTCGCCCCGTCGGTCTCGACGGTCGTCCGGCAGTCCTCGACAACGGCCGCGAGGTCGACCGGCGAGGGGTCCTCGACGGCCGTTCCCTCGCGGGCGAGGGTGAGAAGGTCGTCGATGAGCGTCGTCATGCGGTCGTGGGCCCGGCCGATTGCGGCGAGGCGTTCGCTGTCGGTTTCCTCGCGGGCCAGTTCGAGTTGCCCCCGGGCCACCTCCAGTGGGTTCCGGATGTCGTGGCTGACGATGCTGGCGAACTCCGCGAGGCGCTCGTTTTGCCGCTGGAGCTCCTCCTCCCGTCGCTTGCGGTCGGTGATGTCCTGGACAGTTCCGAAGTGGTAGGCGTCGCCCTGGATGGTCTGCTGGGTCGTGACCGTCTGGACAGGGACCTCGCGACCGTCGAAGTGCAGGGTCGTCTCGTGGACGCGCGTCTCGCCGTCCGCGAAGGAGGTCCAGTACCGCTCGAAGTCCTCGCGGTCCAGGGAGGGGTTGACGTCCCACACCGCCCGTGCCTGGAGCGTCTCGACGTCCGTCCCGAGAATCTCTGCGTAGGTCGGGTTCACGTAGACGAACTGGCCGTCGGCGTCGTAGATGGCCACCCCCACGCCCAGTAGCTCGACCATCTGCCTGAACATATCCGTCTCGCGTTCGCGCTCCGTGCGCTCGGTGACGTTCTGGAAGGTCCCCCGGACGCGGACCACTTCGCCGTCCTCGGTCTGTGGGTCGCCCATCGCCCGCACCCACAGCGTCTCGTCGTCGGCGGTCACCAGCCGCAGGTCGAGGTCGAAGGACTCCCCCGCCTCGACGGCCCGGGCGAGGGCCTCGCGGATCGTCTCCCGGTCCTCGGGGTGGTAGAACTCGATCGCCTCCTCGGCCGTCACCTCGCTCCCGACGGGGAGGCCGTGAATCTCGTAGACCTCGTCGGTCCACCGGAGGTCGTCGGCACGGACGTCGTACTCCCAGGCGCCGACGTCCGCGATGGTCTGGGCCTTCTGGAACAGGTCGTTCTTGCGTTCCAGTTGTCGCTCGCGCTCCTTGCGCTCGGTGATGTCC
>CAZUWC010000266.1:0-3594 GCA_964623935.1 uncultured Halobacteriales archaeon | reverse complement strand
GCTGTTCCTCCTGGTCGAGGAACTCCTGGAGCTGGTCGGGGTCGGAGACGTTCACCTCGGCGTCGAGTTCGGTCTCGGGAACCTCGATTGCCGTGTCCAGCAGCGCGATGTCCGCGTCCTCCTTGAAGTGGGGCATGTTGTCGTGGACGCGCTCCTTGTCGATGATGACGCCCTCGACGAGCTGGGACTCGTCGATGGAGCCGCCGACGACGGTTTCGACCTTGACGTTGTCCGTGTCGATGCCGTCCTCGTCGGCGACCGACTGGATGGCCTGGACGACCAGTTCGGCGAGTTCGTCCTTGGAACTCTCGGCGCCCTTGCCGGTCATGGCCGTCGCGGCCACGCTTTCCAGGGCCTCGCTGTCTTCGGCGTCGACCTCGATGGCCTGTTCCTCGAGGATCTCCTTCGCGCGCTCGGCAGCCTGGCGGTAGCCCTGCGCGAGAATGGTGGCGTGGATGTCCTGGTCGAGGAGGTCCTCGGCCTTCGAGAGGAGTTCGCCCGCGATGACGACCGCCGTCGTGGTGCCGTCGCCGACCTCGTCCTCCTGGGTCTGGGCGACCTCGACGATCATGTTCGCGGCCGGGTGCTCGATGTCCATCTCGTCTAAGATGGTGACGCCGTCGTTCGTGACGACGACGCTGCCCGTCGAGTCGACGAGCATCTTGTCCATCCCTTTCGGGCCGAGTGTCGTCCGGACGGACTCGGCGACGGCCTTCCCGGCCGTGATGTTCATCGACTGTGCGTCCTTGCCCGAGGTCCGCTGTGATTCCTCGGACAGTACGATCAGGGGCTGGTTACCCATCTGCTGAGCCATAGTCAGAGGAAGATTGAATGTGCTTCTATATAAATCTACCGTTGCCGGACGGACGACCGGGTTCCACGCCCGCGGTTCGGTGGTGTGTCACGTCCTCTCACGGGATGGTTTATATGACGATCGCGCGGTCCGGCGTCCTCGTGCCGGTGGCTGCGTGGCGATATCCGGTTCTGCGGGAGCAAAACCGCGCGCCTACTGCCAGCAGCGTCGTAGGGTCGGTTGCAAGCCATTTCCGGATCGACCGTACGCAGCCGTGCGGTCGGACCGGTAACACGTACCAACCGACTCTCTCAGCCGTGGTAGGGGTGGTACTCCATGCCCTTGTGCTTGAGTTCGTCGCGCTTGCGTTCGAGAAACGAGTAGACAGCGCCGTGTGGGGCGCCGTCGAGGATCATCTCGGCGGCCTCGCGGACGGCGTCGACCTGCTGTGGGCCGCCGATGATCGACAGCGTCGACCCGTAGATGGCCACCGACGCCCCCGTGAGTTCCTCCATGAGTTCGCGCGTGCGGCCGTCCTCGCCGATGAGCCGCCCCTTCATCCGCCGGAGGTCGTTCTTGTTGCGCGCCGCGGCGTCGATATCGACGATGTCGAACAGCATCATGTCGTCGTCGAGAAGACGGAGCGCGTCCTCGGGCGCGAATCCTCGGCCGATGGCCTTGACGATGTCCGGCCCCTTCAGCCCCGTCACCGGGTCCCCCACCTTCTCGACGCGGACGTTCCCCGTCTCGGAGTCGATGTCGAGCCGGACCTCCGCGCTCCGTTCGATCTCGCGCATCGTCTCGCCGCCGGCACCAATGAGAACCCCGATACGGTCGTCGGGAACCTTCACGTGCTGCATACCTACGTCTACGTGTATACGGTTCTGCGCTTAAAGTCCTTCGTCACGCCGACAGGATCGCGTCCAGGATCGGTGCCGGCGAGTCCCGGACCGGATCGACCGCTGGCACCCCGAGTGTGTCCGCGTACGCGTCGACCGCGCTGCTCGCGGCAGCGTCGTCGAGCCCGCGGGTGTTGAGCGCGCCGGCGACGACCGCCGCCGGCGAGACCGGCCGGGCGACCCGCTCGTAGAGGTCCGCGACCGCGCCGGGATCGCCGATCGGGAACCCCTCGAAGCTGTGGATCGAGTCGCGGCCGGCGGCGTGACACAGCACCAGCGCGTCCGGCATCGCACCGTGGAGGATGCTCGTGGTCACGCCCGAGTACGCCGGGTGGGTGATCGAGCCCTGCCCCTCGACGATCAGGTAGTCGTGCTCCCCGGCGGCCTCCAGCACCATCCGCTCGGTCGCACCGGCGGCGAAATCCGCGATTGTCCGGTCGACCGCGACACCCCACCCCTCGATCATGATTCCGGTCTGGCCCGTCGGCACCACCCCGACCGAGAACCCGCGCTCGCGGGCGTACTCCCGGAGGGCCATCGTGGTCGTCATCTTGCCCGTCGAGCAGTCGGTCCCGACAGTGAGGACGACCTCCGCGTCGGCGTCGTCTGCGGTCCCTTCGCCGACGGACAGGTCGCCGGGCGGTTCGCGGACGTCCCAGATGTCGACGCCGTGCTCGGCCGCCAACTGGCTGAACTCCTCGTCCCCGGAGAGGGGATAGTGCAGACCCGCGATCAGGTCGGCGCCGCGCTCGACGGCCGCGCGCACGTCCGGCCGCCAGGCGTCCTCGAACCCGCCGCCGACGGGCGCGATCCCGACCACCAGCGCGTCGAAGGCCGGCGCCTCTCCCGTGTCCGCGACGATGGGGGCGTCCTGGACGCCGGGCAGGTAGTCCCGTACCCGCGCGCCCGCCGACGTTCCGGCGATCTCGCGGTCCAGGACCGCCACGACCTCGTAGTCGGAGTAGCGCAACAGCCCGACGGCCGTCTTCGCGCCGTCGGGGAACCGTCCGTGCGCGAGGATCGCAACCCGCTCGGCGTCGGTGCCGGGCGTCGGGGCGGCGGTCGCCTCCGTGTCCATACCTCTCATAGGCGGAGGGACGGTTTCAAACTCCCGCCCGTTGTCGCTCCCGAGCGAGTGGTTTATGCTCGGGGGCCCTGACCAACAGGTATGGAGGTCAAGTCGCGCCACCATCTCCGGTCGGACGCCGCCGACGAGATCCGCGACGCTCTCGGGACGAACCTCGGGGTCGAGGTCGACGCCGACGCCTTCGAGAAGGTCGAACTGGCGGGTGTCGACCGAAACGTCGTCCTCCTGGACGGCGCCCCGCTGGTCTGCTATTTCGACGGCGAACCGTTCCTCACCGTCCAGGGGGCCAACGCGTTCCCGCCCCAGAGGCGGGTCGTCACTGTCGACGCCGGCGCAATCGAGTTCGTCTCTAACGGCGCCGACGTCATGCGCCCGGGCATCGTCGACGCCGACGGTGACGTCGCTGAAGGCGACCTCGTTGTGGTCGCAGAGGAGACCCACGGGAAGGTCCTCGCCGTCGGGCGCGCGCTGACCGACGGGCCGGACATGGTCGGCAACGAGGGCCGCGTCGTCGAGTCCCTCCACCACGTCGGCGACGACCTGTTCGAGTTGACGGTGTAGGGCCCGCGCCGGTGTTGCGGATTGTGCCCCGCCCGCCCTCGCGGCGCCAGGAGCACGGATGTCCACGCCCGGCCGGACTGCCTGTCTCATGTGGTCGGCTGTAACGTTTCACCGGTCCGACCGCACGACTGCGTACGGTCGATCCGGAAATGGCTTACAACCGACCCTATCAGCGGCTGGACCTGTGTCTGACGTAAAACCTAAGCGGGCAGCGACCGCGAGGGTACGTATGGGACTCATGAGCAAGATCCTCG
>CAZUWC010000265.1:0-3612 GCA_964623935.1 uncultured Halobacteriales archaeon | reverse complement strand
GGAGGCGATGTCGGTCGAACTCACCTACAACTACGACGGGCGCTCCTACGAGATGGGCGACGCCTGGGGCCACGTGGCGGTCCGGACCGACGACCTGCAGGGGTACTGGGAGACGCTGATGGAACGCGACGCCGAAGACTACCGCGACCCCGAGAGCTGCGGGAATCGCTACGCGTTCACCAAGGACCCCGACGGCCACGAGATCGAGATCGTCTCGCCGTAGCGACCGCCGGGGTTCGTCTGACCCTCCGACAGTCGCCGGAAGGCGGGGTCGACCGTCACCCCTCCAGTTCGATCCCGTCGCGATACTCCTCGAAGGCCTCGTCGAGTTCCTGCTTGATCGCGTCCCGCTCCGCCTCGGAGAGGGGGCGTCCCTCCTCTGCGGCCAGGATACCGCGCGCGACCAGTTCGTTGCTCATCCGCATCGACGGCCCCGCGAAGTTCGTCGAGAGGTCCTTCCGGTCGCGTGCCATCTGGTTCCAGACGCCACCCTCGGTGTAGAGGTAAGTGAAGGCCAAAGTGCCCGCGATGACGACGCCGATGAGCGGCCAGGCCCACTCGCCGTGGCCGTACTGTCTGAGCGTGAGCGTCGCCGTCGAGAGGCCGGTGAGGCCGAGCATGGCCAGCCTGATCATTCCGGAGACGCCGTCGACGCGTGCCAGCCACCGGGCTGCGGTCCGGACCCACCAGCGGTTCGCTGTCATGGCCGACCGTACCGGTCCGACCCCGATAACCGCACCGGTGCCACGAGAGCAGTCTGTCTCGAGTCAGTTTTTTGTCTCTGTGGGTGATTTTCACGCTTGGTCATGGAACTCTCAGATGCGAACGTCTCCTGTCCGTATCTGCTACTGAGCCTCTATGCCGTTGCGCTGAACGAACCGACAACGGTCTCGGAGATTTGTGAGTGTATCGAACAGTCAGTGGCGTGGTCCGGCCCGGTCGACGACGAGAAAATCGAGACCGCAGTAGATGTTCTCGCAGATGGTGACCTCGTTCAGATCGAAGTGGATCCCTACAGGGCGTACGTCATCTCGCTCGGTCCGTCCTCGGGCAGTTCTGACGTTAGGGTATAGGGATGTTCAGAAGCGTTTTCCAGGCAGAAGACCGAAATGACTGTTTCACTGGATCACTCCCCGGAAGTCGAGACCACGCCAGCATCCCGCAGGGCTGCAATCTCCCCGTCACCGTAACCCACCTCGCCCAGCACGTCCTCGGTGTGTTCGCCGAGCGCCGGTGCGGGTGCCGTCGTCTGCCGGGGCCCGTCGCTGCCCTGGACGGGGAACGCGGCCCGCCGGAGCAGGCCGTCGACGTCTTCCACGACCGCCCGCGCCGCCAGGTGGCTGTCCGCGAACGCCTCCGAAACGGTCGATACGGGGCCGACCATGGCGTCCACGCCAGCGAGGTCCTCGAGCCACGCGTCGCGGGGTCGCTCCCGGAAACGGTCGGCCAGTTCCCGGCGGACCCGCTCCCGGGTTTCCGCCTCGTCTGCCATGTGGTCGTCCACCAGGCCGGGACGGTCGATGGTCCGACAGAAGGTCTCCCAGAACCGCTCTTCGAGGGCCGCAAGCGTCACGTAGCGCCCGTCGGCACACTCGTAGACGCCGTAGCAGGGGTAGGCGCCGGTGAGCACCGTCTCCCCGGGTCGCTGCTCGCGGCCGGCCATCGCCGGGCCGGCGACGGCCTGTGACAGCGAGAGGACGGCGTCGGTCATCGAAACGTCGAGGGACTCCCCGCCGTCGCCGGTCCCGAGTTCGCGGCTCAGCAGGGCACTCACGACAGAGAGGGCGGCGAAGAGGCCCCCGGCCATGTCGGCGACGGGAAAGCCCGGCAGGACGGGGTCGGCTCCGGGGTCGGGCCGGGTCATGTCGAGTAGTCCGCCGGCGCCGGCACAGTTGAGGTCGTGGCCGACCCGGTCGCTGTCGGGGCCGGTCTGGCCGTACGCCGAGAGCGAGCAGTACACCACGTCCGGGGAGACGGCCCGGACGTCCTCGTCGCCGATCCCGAGGCGGTCGACGACACCGGGCCGGAACTGCTCGACGACGACGTCCGCGTCCCGCGCGATGTCGAGGAAGGCCTCCCGGCCGGCGTCGGCGGACAGGTCCAGCGTTACGCTCCGTTTGCCCCTGTTGACCACGTCGAACAGCGGCGAGGACTCGTACTCGGCCGGTTCACCGTCATGGCCGGCCACCGGTTCGTCAGCCCCGGGCTCGGACACGCCGAACGCCCGTCCCGGGTCGCCGCCGTCGGGGCGTTCGACCTTGAGGACCTCGGCGCCCATGTCCCGGAGCAACTGGGTCGCGTACGGGCCGGGCAGCAACTGCGTCAGGTCGACGACGCGCACCGCACTCAGGTCCATGCCCGGTCCAGTCGCGTCCGGGACTTAACACCGCGGGTTCGGTCGCGCGGACGATCTAAGTTACTCGTTCTCCGGACTTTGGGGCATCAGCCGGTCAGTGCGATGGGAACGGGGGCGAAACAGAGCGCGCCGACGAGGAGCGTGAGGACGGCGACGGCCTGGCGCTTCCGGCCGACGGGAGACTCGTCGACGGTCGTCGCGCCGCCGGCGAACCCGAACACGAGCGTCAGGAGGCCCCACACCACCCACAGGAACGCGCCGCGGCCGTCGGCGAAGACGTAGAGGTAGCCCGCGAGGCCAAAGAGTGCGAGCGGGACGACCCGCTGGACGGTGTCGATGTGATCGCCGACGACCGCCCGTGCGACGTGTGCGCCGTCGAGTTGCCCGACGGGAAGCAGATTCAGGAACGTCACGAACGCGCCGACCCAGCCCCCGACCAGCACGGGATTCACCATCAGCCCCGGGTCGCTGTAATGCAGTGGTTCGCCCATGAGCGCCGCAATCGCCTGTATCAACAGCGGGAAGCCGAGTTCGAGGTCTGCGACCAGCGAGGCCCCCCCGACACTGATCGGGTCCAGCGAGAGCCCGATCACCGTCACGACGACGGTCGCACCGATGCCCGCCAGCGGGCCGGCGACGCCGATATCGAACAGCGCCGCGCGGCTGGGGATGTTGTCCTTCATCCGGATGAGCGCACCCAGCGTCCCGAGGACGTTCGGGATGGGGATGAAGAAGGGAAGCGTCGCCTGGACCTCGTGGTGGCGCGAGAGCGCGTAGTGGCCCAGTTCGTGGACCGCGAGCACGCCCAGCACCGAGACGGCGAACGGCCAGGCCTGCACGAGGAGCAGCGGGTTTTCGGCGACCGGGAGGCCGTACCACTGCGAACCCGCAAACAGCGTCGTCGCGACCGTCACGACGAACAGCAGGAGGTTCAGCCAGGGGACGCCGTCGATGGAGGTCGAGCGCTCGGTCGCAACGAGGACGAACTCCCCGGTCTCGTAGTTCATCGTCACCCGGTAGCCGGCCTGCCGGAAGGTCGGGGCCAGGCACCGGACGACCTCGTCGCGGACCGTCACGGGTTCGCCGTAGTAGCGGACGCCGTCGTCGGTGACCTCCACCTCGTAGACGTGGAACGCCTCCGAGAGCGCATCGGGGTCGGGCACGTCCGACGGCACCGGCGTCGCTGCCATCTCCCGGCGATAGGGGCTGGCGCCTTTACTGTTTTCCGGGGTCTGGCGGGCCCGCTAATTTAGGTC
>CAZUWC010000264.1:2423-3613 GCA_964623935.1 uncultured Halobacteriales archaeon | reverse complement strand
ACCTCGGCGAGCGGGACTGTTCGCTCCAGCGCCGCCACCAGAAGGTCATCGAGGAGGGTCCGAGCCCCGCACTCTCCGGGGAACTTCGCGAGAAGATCGGCGCAGCGGCCCGCCGGGGCGTCGACGCCGCAGACTACACCAACGCCGGGACCGTGGAGTTCCTCGTCGCGGAGGAGGAGCGGGCAGACGACGAGGTCCTCGGCGCGGACGCCGACTTCTACTTCCTCGAGGTGAACACCCGCATCCAGGTCGAACACTGCGTCACCGAGGAGATCACGGGCATCGACATCGTGAAGTGGCAACTCCGGGTCGCGGCGGGCGAGGAACTGTCCTTCGCACAGGAGGACGTCGGGATCGACGGCCACGCCATGGAGTTTCGCATCAACGCCGAGAACGCCGCCGAGGACTTCGCGCCCGCCACGGGCGGCACGCTGGCGACCTACGACCCGCCGGGCGGCGTTGGCGTCCGGGTCGACGACGCGCTCCGGCAGGGCGACGACCTCGTGACAGACTACGACTCGATGGTCGCGAAACTGATCGTCTCCGGCGAGGACCGCCGGGAAGTCCTCGAACGGGGCAAGCGCGCCCTCGCCGAATACGACATCGAGGGTATCCCCACCATCGTTCCGTTCCACCGGCTGATGCTCGAGGACGACCAGTTCGTCGCCGGCAAACACACCACCAAGTACCTCGACGAGGGCCTCGACCCGGCGCGCATCGAGGAGGCACAAAAGCGGTGGGGGACGCCAGCAGCGATGGAGGTGGACACCGACGCGGACGAGGAGTCGACCCGCCGGGAGTTCACAGTCGAGGTCGACGGCAAGCGCTTCGCGGTCGAACTGGAGGAACACGGCGCGCCGGCCATCGACGTCGACGCGGTTGCGAACCCCGGTTCGAGCGCGGGCACCCAGCCCCGGCCCGAGCGCGCGGGTCCCGGCGACGACGACGAGGGAGCGACGGCCGCGGCCGCCGCGGAGGGGACTGCGGTCACCGCCGAGATGCAGGGCACTATCCTCGACGTGCTGGTCGGGGAGGGCGACGAGGTCGCCGCCGGTGACGCGGTGGCAGTCCTGGAGGCGATGAAGATGGAGAACGACGTCGTCTCGGAGGTCGACGGCACCGTCGCCGAGGTGCTGGTCGGCGAGGGCGACAGCGTCGACATGGGCGAGACGCTGCTGGTCATCGAGTGA
>CAZUWC010000264.1:0-2323 GCA_964623935.1 uncultured Halobacteriales archaeon | reverse complement strand
CAAACTATAGGGAGACGACGACCCGAGCGGAGAGCGTGGACATCGCCCGCGAGCGCATCGAGCGGTTGCACGAGTTGGCACAGGCGGCGGCCGCGGACTGCCAGGAGGAGCGTGCAAAGCGGTACGTCCGCCGGGCGCGGCGGGTCGCCGAGCGCAACCGCGTGCGCCTCCCGCGGTCGTTCGAGCGGTTCACCTGCGACGCCTGCGACGCGGCGCTGCGCCCCGGCAAGAACGCCCGCGTCCGCCTGCAGGACGGGCACGTCGTCGTCACCTGCGATTGCGGCCAGCAGGCCCGCTACCCCTACGAGGACGGCGGCTGACGGGCGCTACGGTCCCGAGAAGACAGGTCTTTAGGCGGAGCGACCTGAACGGCAAGCAGTATGACTGAGACGAGCCGGGCCCAGCGGATCCACGACCTGGACGCGACCCTCCGGGTCGGCAAACGGGGTATCGAGGCGGTCACCGGCGAACTGGACGCACAGCTCGAGGACCGGCAGTTCGTGAAGGTGAAGTTCCTCCGGTCGGCACGGGGCGGAACCAACGTCGAGACGCTCGCGGCCGACCTCGCGGCGGCGGTCGAGGCGACGGTCGTCGAGACGCGCGGGCACACGGCGGTGTTCGAGCGATGACCGGCGCCGCGTGGGTCGTCGCGCAGGCCGGCGGTGCGGGTGGGCCGGTCGCCGACCTCCTGCGTGACGCGGGCGTCCCCTTCGCCGCCTCGATCGGGTCGGCGGTCACATTCGTCGTCGTCTTCGCGGTCATCTACGTCGTCGGGAGGGCGGTCATCGGCTCGCTCGTCGACCGGGTGATGGAACGCCGCGGGCTGGACGCCCACGCGCGGAAGCCGCTGAAGAAGATCACCAACATCGCCGTCGTGTTCGCCGCCATCTCGGTCGCGTTCGGCGCGGCCGGGTTCGGGAACTTCCTGACCGCGCTGGCGACCATCGCCGCCGCCGCGACGCTGGCCATCGGCTTCGCGATGCAGGACATCATCAAGAACTTCGTCTCGGGCGTGTTCATCTTCACCGACAAGCCGTTCCGCATCGGCGACTGGATCGAGTGGGACGGCAACTCCGGGGTCGTCGAGGACATCAGCCTCCGGGTGACCCGGGTGTGCACCTTCGACAACGAACTGCTCACGGTCCCCAACTCGGATTTGACCGAGAACGTCGTCAAGAACCCCGTCGCGAAGGGCCAGCTCCGTCTGAAGTTCGTGTTCGGCATCGGCTACGACGAGGACATCGAGAAGGCGACCGAGATCATCATCGAGGAAGCGGAGAACCACGAGGGCATCATGGACGACCCCGGCCCCACGGTCCGACTGGTCGAACTCGGGGATTCGTCTGTCGGCCTGCAGTCGCGCATCTGGATCGACGACCCGAGGCGTGCGGACTTCGTGAAGACCCGCGGCGAGTACGTCCAGGCGGTCAAACAGCGCTTCGACGAGGAAGACATCAACATCCCCTACCCGAACCGCACCATCGGCGGGGGGCTGGAACTCCAGAACGTCGAGGGCGTCGTCGAACCCGCAGAGGACTAGCGACCCCGCGCTCTCGCGTCACCAGAACCCGGAGTCGTCCTCGCCGGTCTCGGTCTGTTCGCGCCGCACACGGCGCAGGTCGGCCGGACCCTTGCCGAAGCCGAGCCACTTCGAGAGTGCCGAGGCGACAAGCAGCATGTACACCGGAAAGAGCACGACCACGACGAAGGCGGAGACGTACCCGGCCAGTTCCCCGGTCCAGTAGAGCCAGCCGACGACGGCGAGTGCGACGACTGCGGCGGCCCAGACGCCAGTCCTGAAGGCGCGTTTCGCTGCCGGGCCGGGGGACTTTGCCTGGGTGGCCATCGTGAATTGGTCTACGTGGTCCACGCACAAATCAGTCCCGCTGGACACGCTTATCCGGTCGGCACCCGCGTGTGGGGGTATGACGGAACGCTGGCTCCCGGCCTGGGGGCTGACCTCGGTGGCGCTGGGCGGGGCATCGCTGATCGTCCCGCTGTACGTCGTCGAACTTGGCGGGACCGCGGCGGACCTCGGGTTCCTCTTTGCCACGGGCTCGTTCGTGGGCGTCCCCGGGGCGCTCGTGTTCGGCAACCTCGCCGACAGGACCGGCAAGCGGCGCGTGTTCCTCGTGGGGGCGATGCTCGTGACGGCCGCGACGATGGTCGCCATCCCGCTGCTGGAGCGTATCTCTCTGGTCGTCCTCGCCAACGCCGCCCTGTGGTTCGGGTTCGCCGCCGCCATCCCGGTGCTGACGCTGCTGGCGGTCGCGGACGAACCGGAAGAGTGCTGGAGTACGCTCATCGCCCGGCTGAACAAGTA
>CAZUWC010000263.1:0-3621 GCA_964623935.1 uncultured Halobacteriales archaeon | reverse complement strand
CTTACAGTTCCTCGCGGACCATCCGCTCGAACCGGTCCAGCCCGCGCTCGATGTCCCCGAGGCTGTTGGCGAAACTCAAGCGCAGGTGTCCCTCGCCGGCGTCGCCGAACCCGCCGCCGGGCGCGGTCACGACGCCGTACTCCTCCAGCAGGCGGACGGCGACCGCCTCGCTCGTTCCCGGGAGTGCGCTCACGTCGACGAAGGCGTACATCGCGCCCTCGGGCGTGGGCGCCGACACGCCCGGGAGGGCGGCCAGGCGGTCGACGACGTAGTCCCGGCGCTTCTCGAACGCGGCGGCCATCTCCTCGGCGCGGTCCTGCGGGCCCGTGAGTGCTTCCAGCGCGGCGTGCTGGGAGACGCTGGAGGGCGAGGCCGTCACCACGCCCCGGAGTCTGCTGGTCGCGTCGATCACGTCAGCCGGGCCGGCCAGCCACCCGAGTCGCCAGCCCGTCATCGCGTAGCGCTTCGAGCAGGAGTTGACCGTCAGCAGGTACTCCCCGTGGTCGGTGTAGCCCGGAATCCCGGCGGGCCGGTCGCCGTAGACCAGGCTGTCGTAGACCTCGTCCGCGATGACGAAACAGTCGTGTGCCGCGGCCGCCTCGACGACTTCACGGACGTCCTCGGGTGCGAACACCCGTCCCGTCGGATTGGAGGGCGAGGAGAAGACCACCGCCGCGGTGTCGTCGCCGATGGCCTCGACCACCCGGTCGGGATCGAGGTCAAACCCCGTTTCGGCCGGGAGCGGGACCTCGACGGGACGACCCCCCGCGAGGCGGATCTGCGTGAGGTAGTTGGGCCAGGCCGGCGTCGGGACGACCACCTCCTCGCCGGGGTCGACGACGACCTGGATGGCGGCGTACAGTGCCTCCATCCCGCCGGTCGTGACGGCAATCTCGGAGTCGGGATCGAAGGACCCGGTTCCGCCGGGTCGGTCCGCGATGGCCTCGCGGAGTTCCCGGATGCCGGGGGTCTCCGTGTAGTTCGTCGCGCCACCGCGGGCGGCCTCCATCGCGGCGTCGACGATGTGGTCGGGGGTGCCGAAGTCGGGTTCGCCGATTTCGAGGTGGACGAGGTCCCGGCCCCCGGCTTCGAGCGTGCCGGCGCGCTGGAACATCTGCCTGATGGCGGAGTAACGCAGGTCGTCCGTCCGGGCGGCGAGGCGGCCGTCTGGGGTGTCCATGGCGGACCGACTGGATGCGGGAAGTAAACCCTGTCGGAGGGTTTTTGTCGCTGTCCCGTGTCGATTAGAGTATGAGCGAGCAAGCGACCGAGATCCACCGTCACTACATCGACGGCGAGTGGACCGACGGCGCCGGCGAGGAGACGTTCACCAGCGAGAACCCCGCCACCGGCGAGACGCTGGGCACCTTCGTCCGCGGGACCGAGGACGACGTCGAGCGGGCCGTCGACGCCGCCGATGCGGCCTTCGAGGAGTGGCGTTCGATGTCCTACATCGACCGCGCCGAGGTGCTGTGGGAGGTCTACCACGAACTGCGCGACCGCACGGACGAACTCGGCGAGATCGTCACCATGGAGTGTGGCAAGGAGATCAGCGAGGGGAAAGCGGACGTCGTCGAGGCCTGGCACATGGTCGAGTGGGCCGCGGGCAACGCCCGCCATCCCCACGGCGACATCGTCCCCTCCGAGATCGCGAGCAAGGACGCCTACATGCGCCGCCAGCCCCGCGGCGTCGTCGGGTGTATCACACCCTGGAACTTCCCGGTCGCGATTCCCTTCTGGCACATGGCCATCGCCCTGGTCGAGGGCAACACCATCGTCTGGAAGCCCGCCGAGCAGACCCCCTGGTGTGGCCAGATCATCGCCGAGATGATGACCGACGCGGGCGTCCCGGATGGCGTGTTCAACCTCGTGCAGGGCTTTGGCGACGCCGGCAACGCCATCGTCGAGGACGAGCGCGTGGATACGATCCTCTTTACCGGGTCCGCGGAGGTCGGCCACAAGATCGACGGGAAGATCGGCGGCCAGCCCGGCCGCGAGGTCTCCCTGGAGATGGGCGGCAAGAACGGCATCGTCATCACCGAGGCGGCGGACATGGACGTCGCCCTGCACTCGGCGGTGATGTCCTCGTTCAAGACGACCGGGCAACGTTGCGTCTCCAGCGAACGCCTCATCGTCCACGAGGACGTCTACGAGGAGTTCAAATCCGGGTTCGTCGACCTCGCCGAGACGGTGGCCGTCGGTGACCCGCTGGAGGAGGACACCTTCATGGGACCGGTCGTCGACGAGAGCCAGGTCGAGAAGTTCCACCGGTACAACGAACTCGCTCGGACGGAGGGCGCGAACGTGCTCGTCGACCGCGCCGAACTCCCCGAGGAGGAGATTCCGGATGGCCACGAGGACGGCCACTGGGTGGGCCCGTTCGTCTACGAGGTCGACTACGACCCCGACCTCCGGTGTATCCACGAGGAGGTCTTCGGCCCCCACGTCGCGCTCATCGAGTACTCGGGTGACATCGAGCGCGCGATGGAGATCCACAACGACGTCCCCTACGGGCTCGCCGGCTCCATCATCAGCGAGAACTACCGCCAGATCAACCACTACCGCGACCGTCGCAAGGCCGGCCTGGCCTACGCCAATCTGCCGTGTATCGGCGCCGAGGTGCAACTGCCCTTCGGCGGCGTCGGGAAGTCCGGCAAGGGTGCGCCTTCGGCCCGCGAGTCCATCGAGGCCGTGACCGAGCGGACCGCCTGGACGGTCAACAACTCCAAGGACATCCAGATGGCCCAGGGGCTCTCGGCCGATATTACGACGCAGGACGACTAGGTCGGTTCGGTCGTTTCTGGGCTGGATTTTTTTGTTGGCTATTTTGGTAGTGTTGGCCTTGCGACGGTTTCCAACGGCATGTTCGAAACGATTACTCTTGTCCGGGAAGCGTCCGCCACGGACAGCCAGAAAGCCCCCGCGTGCTCGGCTCGGGGGGCTCTCACGGTTCGCTTCGCTCACCGTTCGAGCAGACCGAGGCCTCCCTTCGGTCGGCCTCGCGCTCGCTGCGCTCCTCGCTCGCGGTGCTCGCTGTGGTGCTTACGTCGCCCGCCGTCGCCGAGCCCGCGGCCCCTTTCGGTCCCACCCAACAGCCACCGCAGGCCTACCCTTCCCCGGGTCGCTTGCCCTCGCACGTCCGTGCTCGGGACGCGCTCCCGGCCATACTGTGGCGTGCGCTGTCGCGGCGTTCATGCCGCGGCAGCGTCGCGCGAGGGACGAGGAGCGCAGGCGAAGCCGAGCACCGCAGGAGGGTGGGGAGGTGTGAGGCTGCGGTCGGGTGGGACCGAAAGGGGCCGGCCGCCTCGATCCCTCCCGGGCGACGCCTCCGCGAGCGCAGCGAGCGGAGGCCAGCGAGTCGCAGCCCGCGCAGCGATAGCGAGCAGGACCGTCTCGCGCGGTAAGCACCGCAGCGAAGCGAGGAGCGCAGCGAGCCCCGGAGGGTCGAGCGGCCGGGGGCTTTCTTGCGGTCTTCGCAGTCGCACAAGAGTCGCCCTCAATCCCTAGAGAGCGGCCGGGGGCTTTCTTGCGGTCTTCGCAGTCGCACAAGAGTCGCCCTCAATCCCTAGAGAGCGGCCGGGGGCTTTCTTGCGGTCTTCGCAGTCGCACCACCGCACGTAC
>CAZUWC010000262.1:0-3633 GCA_964623935.1 uncultured Halobacteriales archaeon | reverse complement strand
CGGATTCGAGGTTGAGTTTCAGCTCCTGGGCCTCCGAGAAGTTCGTCGTCTGCATCAGGAAGGTCGGGCTGGAGTAAAAGGAGACGTCGCCGTTGTCGTCGGGCCGGAGGATCGGCGCGAGGTCGTCACCCATGCTCGCCGCGTAGGTGATGTCGCCGTCGACGACGGTGTAGAGACACCAGCCCGGGTCCTCGGAGTCCTGGCGCCAGCGACACTGGCCGATGCCCTCCGAGGTGAAGCCGTTCTCGTTCATCACCCGGACGTAGCGCTCGGCGGCCGATTCGGTCAGCGTCACCTGGACGAACGGCGGCTGGCCCTCCTCGCCCTGCCGTGCCGGGCTGATCTGCGTGAAGTCACCCTGCGTGAGGATGGCCTGGCGCTCGTACTCGGTGCCGTTGTCGGCCTCGACGGGATACTCGGCGAAGACCTGCACCCGGCCGGGTTGGCCGATGATGTCCAGTACCTCCGAGCGGTTGGCGTTGGGCACCTCGATGACCAGGAAGTTCTGCCCGGTCGCCGACCGGACGATCGTCGCGCCGCCGCCGGTCAGGCCGCCCTGGTTGATCCGCCGGTCGAGGACGTCACGGGCGGTCTCCATCGTCTGTTCGGTGACGCCCTCGCGGATTTCGACCGACGAGGTGTCGGTCCCGGCCGCCTCCAGGGCAGTGCGGAACTCCCCCTCGGTGACGTTCTCGGTGAACACCTCGACGGTGCCCGTGCTGGGACCGGTCAGTCTCACGGAGACGTCGACGGGCTGGATGCCGAGTTCGTCGGCGACGGTCTGACGGACCTGGCGCGTGTCGTTCGCGCCGAACCCGACGTTCTCGGCGGTCATCCCGTCCAGTTGCGCGCGCAGGCGGGTGCCACCCGAGAGTTCGAGGCCGTACTGGAGGTTCGTCGGATCGGTCGAGACCGCCACCGACTCGTTGCCGGCCCCGCTCGACCCGCCGGCCGGCCCGAAGAGGGCGATTCCGCTCAGCACCACCAGCACTGCCAGGAAGACGATCCGCCAGTTCTCCCGGACGTTCATGAGGCGATCCCCTCGTACTTGTAGTAGCGCAGCAGGCTCACGTTCATCATGTAGGTGTTCATCAGGTCCGTCGCGAGCCCGAACACGAGGATGAGTCCGATGTCCGGCAGGAGCGGGATGCCAAACAGCGTGGCGACGATGGTCATGACGATCATCGCGGTCAGTGAGGTCAGGGTCATCGTCACGCCGGTGCGCATCGCCCGGTAGGTGCTCTCGTAGAAGCCACCCCGCCGCCTGAGGATGTGGTTGTTCAGGAGGATGTCCGAGTCGACTGAGTACCCGATGAGCATCAGGAGCGCGGCGACGGTTCCCAGGCTCAACTCGATGCCGAGCAGGTTCATCAGCGCGACGGGGATCATGATGTCCGAAAACGCCGAGAGCACGACCGCGATGGAGGGGACGAACGTCCGGAACATCAGGAACACGAGGACGCTCATCCCGAGGAAGGCGACGCCGAGGCCGACGAGTGCCTGGCGCTGTGAACTCGACCCGAAGCTCGCCGAGCGGCCCTGGACCTGTTCGATCTCGTAGCCGGCCGCCTCGGCCGTGTCCTCGATCGCCCCGATGTCCGTCTCCTGCGTGGTCAGGATGTACGTGTTCCCGGCCGCCGCGGGCTGGATCGACTCGTAGGAGACCTCCCCGAATGTAGCTCTGACCTCCCCGATGGAGTCGTCGGTGCTGAACTGGACCTCCGTGCCGCCCGTGAACTCCAGGCCTCGGTCGACCGGCACCCCCGTGATCGCCCACCACGCCCCGATGACGGCCAGCGCCACCACGAGCAGGGCCAGGGGAACCGCCGCGAGCTGGCGGTTCGAGTACTGCTCGTAGTCGACGTCCCGTACATCGAACTCGACCATGCCGGTGGGTGTGAGAGCCCTCCGAATAAGCCTTCCCTTTGAACTCGCGCGCAACTACTATGCCCTCCGGGGGTCTACTGGCGTGTATGCCAGACGCCGCACCAGCGACGCACGTCGTCGTCTCGTACCCGGCTGATCTCTCGGACTGGGGCCGCGACACCGTCGAGGGGTCGCCGTTCCGGTCGTACCTGCCGAAGGCCCACGAGACCGCCGAGGAGGGCGAGGTGTGGGAGGAGTTCGTCGGCGTGGGCTGCTGTGGCGACACGCTGGACGTGCCGCTGCGCGTCGAATCCGTCGAGGGCGGGTCGCGGCTGACCCAGGAGACTACCTTCGAGTTCACCGTCCGCGAGGCCTGTGACATCCAGGGCGGCTGGCAGGTCCAGAGTGCCGGCGGCCCCACCGTCTAGCTCCCCCTTCAGGGACGCCCGTCAGGGGAGATACCGCACGCTCACGACGCCGTCTGCGGCCCGTACCTCCACTCGCGCGACGCCAAGCCGGGCAGCCCGCGACCGCGTCGCCTCGTCTTCGAGGACGTCCGCGACAGCCTGGGCCGTCTCCTCGGCCGGCACCGTCAGCACGTGCAGTTCGCCCTCGCCGGCCCGCTCCTCCCGGGTCACCTCGCCGACGGACTGGTCGGCCGCGATCTCGCGGGCCTGGCTGGTCGGCGTCTCGGGGCTCTCCTCGACCGGTATCGTCCGCCTGTCCGCGACGTCGACGACCCGCCAGGTCACCTCCATCGGCGGTTCGGGCGAGAGCGTCGCCTCCAGCACCTCGCCGGCAGAGAGGTCCGGGTGGTCGGCCAGGGTGTGGACCTGTCTGTCGTGGACGTTCCTGAGGACGGCCGACTCCGCGTCGGCGTGCGTGACGAGGAAAGTGCCCTCCGTGCGGTCGGCCATGGCTACAGTCGGACGGGAATGTCTCGCTCGGCGAGGTACTCCTTGGTCTCCCGGATGGAGTACTCCCCGAAGTGGAAAATCGAGGCAGCCAGCGCGGCGTCGGCGTCGGCGTCGGTGAACACATCGTAGGCGTGTTCGGGCCCGCCACACCCCGAGGAGGCGATGACGGGCGTCGAGACGGCGTCACAGACCGCCCGCATCAGCGGGATGTCGTAGCCGTCCTTGGTGCCGTCGGCGTCGATGGAGTTGACGAACAGTTCGCCCGCGCCGCGGCGCTCGGCCTCGCGGGCCCACGCGACGACGTCCCGGCCGGTCCCCTCGCGGCCGCCCTTCACTGTACACTCGAACCAGCAGGACTCGCCGTCGACCTCGGTGTAGTACTCGCCGTCCTCGTCGTAGCGCCGGCGGGCGTCCACCGAGATGACGATACACTGGCTGCCGAAGGCGCGTGCCCCTTCGTTGATGAGTTCGGGGTTCTCGAGTGCGCCCGTGTTGATCGAGACCTTGTCGGCGCCCGCCCGGAGCGTCTCCTTGATGTCCTCGCGGGTCCGCAGGCCGCCGCCGACCGTCAGCGGGATGAACACCTCGTCGGCCACCGCACGGACGGTATCGAGCATCGTCTCCCGTCCCTCGGCGCTGGCCGTGATGTCCAGGAAGACGAACTCGTCGGCGCCGGCCTCGTTGTACCGCTTTGCCATCTCCACGGGATCGCCGGTGTACTCGAGGTCCTCGAAGTTGACCCCCGTGTAGACGGCTGCCTCGCCGTCCTCGTTCAGGTCGACGTCGATACAGGGAATGATGCGTTTGGTCAGTACCATGCCGTTCGGTGTGCCGGGATAGCCCGCACTGG
>CAZUWC010000261.1:0-3649 GCA_964623935.1 uncultured Halobacteriales archaeon | reverse complement strand
GCGTCGACCCGTGGGAGATTGCCGAGGAACTGCAGGGCATCCGCTCGCCGAAGGTCGCCTGGGACAAGGGCGAGCAGATCCAGTCCATCCCGGACGCCATCGGCACGGCGATGCGCCGCTACCTCGAGGGCGACGTCGAGCGGGCCTACCCGCAACAGCAGACCCTCGAAGAGACGGCCGAGGACGCCGACGCGGACTCCCGGGAGGAGCGCGACGCGACGCCGGGCCCGGACATCGGCGGGGTCGAGCCCGAACCCGAGGCCGACGGCGGGGCCGCGGCCGCCGCGGGGAGCGAGGGCGACCAGCAGTCCCTGATCGATGCCGGCGAGAGCCCGGAGTGTCCGGAGTGTGGCTCGCTGTCGCTGTACTACTCGGAGGGGTGCAAGACCTGCGAGTCGTGTGGCTGGAGCGAGTGCTGACAGGGGGATGGACGCCACCGACGACGCCGTTCTCGCGGCGGGCGTCCGGTGGCTCGCAACCAAGCGTGTGACACTCGGAGTCATCGCCGTTCTGTTCGCCGTCTTCGCGTTCGAACGCGCCGTCCTGTGGACCTACGGGCCCCGCACCTGGGGGTACATCTTCCTCGCGGGGGCCGACCCGTCGCCGGGGTGGCTGCTCGCGCCCTTCGCCCACCGTGACCTCGTCCACCTGGCCACGACCGCAGGGGTCGTCCTCGTCTACGGCGGCCTCGTGGAGGCACGGCTCCCGTCGCCGGGGTACGTCCTGTTCTACGTCGCGGCGGGCTATGCGAGCACCACCGCGCAACTCGGCGCGTACGTCGGGGGTAGCGGGGGGCTGGGCACCCTGGGGGCCAGCGGCGCCGCGCTCGCGCTCGTGACCCTCTTCTCGATGCTCGTCCTCGCCGAGCGAGCGCGCGGACTCGACCGGTCCGGCGATGCCTTCTCCGTGGAGGCGCTGTTCGCAGTCACGGGCGTGGTCGTGGTTGGACTCGTTCTCGCGAACGACTTCCTGCCCGTCGTCGCCCTCGAATCCGGAACCGCCCCGTACGGCCATCTCGGCGGGATACTCACGGGGCTGTTCTACGGGGTGGTCCGCGTCCGGGGGGAACCGTGAAGTGCCGGGCGAGCGTGAGGTCGCTATGGACGAGTCGGGCGGCCGGCCGTGTCCACGCTGCGAGCGGCCGATGTACCGGCGTCACTGCAAGTACGTCTGCCCGGCCCACGGCGTCGTCTTCGACTGCTCGGATACCTTCTACTGAACGGGAGCCGACCCGACGGAGCAGTATTTCGGAGCGGATAAGTCGGGCGACCGACTACGGCCGACGAATGGAAGAGTCGGACGTCGACCCGCGCGAAATCGGTTCGGACGGGCCGCCGGTCGCGGAGAAGCCATACAAGATCATCTTCGAGGCGAACAGGTGTATCGGCGCCGGCCGGTGTGCCGAGGTCTCCGACAACTGGGAACTGGACCTCGCCACAGGCGTCGCGACGCCGAGCGTCTACTTCCTCGCGGAGAGTGACCTGGCGGAGAACGTCGAGGCCGCACGGCGGTGTCCGGCCAAGAAGGACCGCGGTGTCATCCACGTTATCGACCGCCGCACCGGTGAGGAGATCGCACCGGACCCGCACGGCGACGGGACCGTCAGCGTCGACTGGTAAACTACCCCTCCCTACTCGCTTGTGCCTCCGCCGCGGCCGGAAGTCCGGCGCTCCTTGAGGGTGGGGCCTCCGCCTCAAATCAGGTGAGATCGGAACTGGCCCCGCGGTAGTGGCTGTACAGCGGCCCCGAGAGGACGATGACCGCGAGGCCGGCCATCGCGACGACGGCGGCCGGGCTGACCGAGAAGCCGGTCACCGTGAGCCGGCGCATCGAACTGCCGGCGAAGACGGTCACCAGCGCCCAGGGCACCTCGCCGACCACGGTTCCGAGGAGGAACGCGCCCGCGGAGACGTCCGAGAGGCCCGCTCCGTAGGAGATGGGGTCGCCCGGCACCGGCGAGAGTCTGGCCGCGAGGACCCCGCGCGTCTCGCCGACGGCGTCGACCAGTTGCCGGCCGGAGTCGCCGACGGACCCCAGGAGTCCCTCGTCGCTGGCGTAGCGGGCGATGAGGAACGGCGGCAGGCCGGAAAGCGCCGCGCCCGCCAGCGCCAGCGGCAGCGCGACGGCCGGCCCGTAGAGGTACCCGAGCACGAGCGCGACCGAACTGACCGGCCACAGCAGGAACGGCCGTGCGAGGTAGACCGCCGCCAGCGCGGCCGCGAACTGCAACGGGTGGGCCGCCGCCAGGTGCTCCAGTTCGGCGACGACGGTCGCCGGCGAGAACAGGGCCGCGGCCCCGAGCGCGACGGCGCCCAGGCAGGCCATCCCGAGCAACTGGCGGTAGGTCGCGCGCTCCATCTACCCCAACTGTCCGGGCGTCCGGCAAACGCTTTGTGGTCCCGCGCCGATAGACGGGGCGTGGCGAACCGGGACGAGCGCGTCGAACTCGGCGTGGCGCTGCTCGAACACGCGGAGGACGCCGAACTCACGCTCGCGGAGGCCATCGACCGCGTCGAGACGGTCACGACCGACCCCCACCTCACCCGCGAGATACTCGACACGGCACAACTCCGCGGCGTCATCGAGCGCGAGGACGGCGTCGTCCGGCCGACGGGTGGCGCCTACGTCCGCTTCCAGCGCGACGTCGTCCGCCGCGAGGGCGAGTTCACCTGCCGGCGGTGTGGCGCCGATCTCTCGACGGGCCACTTCATCAGCTTCGAGGCCGGCGAGCACGGCCCGTTCGGCTCCTCGTGTATCCGGAAGGTGACCGGCCGGGAAGAGCGGTGAGTCAGAACAGGTAAGAGGACTCCGCTCCCACGTCCGGGTATGGTCGCACTCGAATCGAGAGACGTCATCGAACGCGGCGACGAGGCACCGGAGTTCGAACTGCCGGGAACCGACGGCGAGACGTACACGCTGGAGGACTTCGCGGACAACGAGGCGCTGCTGGTGGTGTTCACCTGCAACCACTGCCCGTACGCGAAGGCGAAGTTCGACGAACTCAACGATCTCGCCGCGAGCTACGACGACGTCGCCGTCGTGGGCATCAACTCCAACGACGCCGAGGAGTACCCCGAGGACTCCTTCGAGACGATGCAGGCGTACGTCGACGACGGCCGGGTGGCATACGACGCCTACCTCTACGACGAGAGCCAGGCGGTCGCGGCGGCCTACGGCGCGGTCTGTACGCCCGACCCCTTCCTGTTCGAGCGCGCGAACGGGTCGTTCCGGCTGGCCTACCACGGCCGGCTGGACGACGCCACCAACCCCGACGACGACCCCACCGAACGGGAGATGAAGGCGATCATCGAGCGCCTGCTGGCCGGCGAGGAGATCGACGACGAACAGCGACCCTCCCGTGGCTGTTCGATCAAGTGGCGGCCGGGCAACGAACCCGACTACTGGGAGTAACTGGGAAAAGAGCCAAAAACGAATCTCTATTCGTCGTCTTCGAGAGCCTCGTCGAGAGCCTCGCGAACACGGTCGAAGTGATCACTGACCCGTTCGGGAATCTCCTCGAACTCGTCGTCGCTCACAGGTCGCTCCCGTTCCTGATGTCGTGCCATAGTTCGAATCTCTTGATGTACCGTTCGGCGTTGTCACGTAAGTCCTCTTCGGCGTAGTCGAACGCATCAGCCGGCGGGAGTGG
>CAZUWC010000260.1:0-3662 GCA_964623935.1 uncultured Halobacteriales archaeon | reverse complement strand
TGACCCGCGAGCACGACCGGGACGGCCCCAACCACGGGCCGGTGGTCGAGCCGGGCTACCACCCGATCAACAACGCGTGGGTGGCGATGGGCGTCTCCGAGCCGGACGGGGCGTGACTAGTCAGTCCGCTGTTAACTCTTCGTCGTATCTCCCCGTCGTCATGAGGGTCGTGAGGGTTTCGAGGGTTGCCTCCTCGGGTGTCGTGATGTCGGCCAACTGCCCCTGGTAGAGGACGCCGATGCGGTCGGAGATCTGGAGGACGTCCTCGATGCTGTGACTCACGATGACCACGGTGATACCCTCGTTCTGGAGGAACTCGATGGTGTCGTGGACGAGGCGGGTCGCGTCGACCGAGAGTGCGCTCGTCGGTTCGTCGAGGATGATCACGTCGGGATCGAACGCGAGGGTACGCGCGACCGCGACGAGCTGTCGCTGGCCGCCCGAGAGGAACTGGACCTCGGAGCGGAGGCTCATCTCCTCGCGGCCCAGCCGCTCGTGGACGATCTCCCGCGTCCGTTCGTAGGTCTCGTCCCAGTCGATGAACCTGGCTGGACCGATCCCGGCCGTGGGGAACTGGCCCATGAAGATGTTGGTCGCGATGTCCAGGTCGTCCATCAGTGCAAGGTCCTGGTAGACCGTCTCGATCCCGGCGTCGCGGGCGTCGCTGGGGTTGGTGAACTCGACTCGCTGGCCGTCCTTGTAGATCCGTCCCTCGGTCGGCTCGAAGACTCCGCTGATGATGTTCATCAGCGTCGATTTCCCTGCGCCGTTGTCGCCCACGAGCGCGAAGATCTCGTTCCCGTAGATGTCCAGGTCGACGCCGTCCAGCGCCAGGACCCGCCCGAACCGCTTTCTGACGTTCTCGACGCGTAGCTTCACGTCACCCGTCCCCGCGACCGGCACGTCCTCGTCGCCGCCCGGCGAGTCGGCGGCCTCCGCGTCCTCGACGCTCATTGGGCACCACTCGCGAGGATGCGAGACCGGATCGACGCCTGGAGGCTGTACAGGAGGATCGCGACCAGGAGGACGAGGCCGTTGATGAACTGGATCTGTTCGGCCTGGATGACGGTGCTGTTGTTCAGCGCCGACTGGACGACCTGGATCAGCAAGACCCCGCCCAGTGCGCCGGTGACCTTCCCGCGGCCGCCAAAGAGGCTGATCCCGCCGATGATCGCGCCGGCAAACGCCTGGAACACCAGCCCCTCGCCGATCAGCGGCGGGACGATCCCGACGAACCCCGTCTGGAGGAGGCCGGCCATCGCCGCGAGGACGCCGCTGATCGTGTAGACGACGATGATCACCCGGTCGGTCTTGATGCCCACCTCGAGTGCCGAGTCCTTGTCGCTGCCCAGGGCGTAGACCGACTGTCCGAACCGGGAGTATCGCATCATGATCCCGAACGCGATGAAGGCGACGACCATGATGCCGATGGAAATCGCCGGCGTGCCGCCGACGGCGACGTACTGCTGGGGGAGTCCGGAGACGGGCTGGGTGTTCAGTGCCGTCTTCGCGCCCTCGAAGATGATCAGGAAGGCCAGCGTCTGCAGGAAGGGGTTCAGCCCGATCTTCGCGATCATGACGCCGTTCAGGACGCCGATGGTCGCGCCGATGAGGAAGATGAGACCGAAGCCGACCCAGGCGTTCCCGGTGATCCCCCAGCAACTCGGACAGTTCCCGAGGACCATCCCGGTCACCATCGCCGAGAAGCCGGCGACGGATCCGATCGAGAGGTCGAAGTGCCCCGAGAGCAGACACAGGCTCTCCGCGAGGACGAGCAACGCGATCGGCCCGGCCGCCCAGAGGATCAGCCTGACGCTGTTGAGGTCCGTGAACGTCTGTGGGACGAACACGAACACCCCGACGATGACCAGGGCCAGGATCGGCCAGATCATGTTGTCCAGCAGCGTCAGGATGGCCTCGTCCGAGACGCCGATGAACCTGTCCACGACGCCGTCGGCCGTGCTCATCGGTCGGTCACCTCACGAGTGGCGCTGTCCGTATCTACCTGCTCGGCTCCAGCGTCCATGATTACCAGTCACAGAGACGGGGAGTTACTTAATCCCTAGCCCCAGACGTTGCCCCAGAGGTAGGGCTCGCCGGCGTTCTCCTGGGTGATGACGATGTTGTTCGTCTTGAACCAGGGGTGGCCGTTCTGCTCGTCTATCTGGGCCGGTGCCCAGATCGGGTTCGACCACATCTCGATACCCTTGTGCTGGGCGGGCTCGATGGTCAGGTCGTCCGAGGTCACCTCCGACCCGACCTCGGGCAGCGAGTCGATCCCCTGGTCTGCGATCTGCATCATGTACTTGATCGCGATGGGGTTGTAGAAGTAGTTGGGCTGGTCGACCGCGGCGTCGATGAAGCCGTTGGCGATGACCTGGTTCGCCTCCGGGCCCCCGTCCATCTGCGTGAGGACGATGTGGTCGGCTTCTCCTTTCTTGTAGAGCATGCCGAGGTTGTCCAGCGCCGTCCTGACACCCAGGCCCATCGTGAGGTTGCCCGAGTAGATGCCGTGTGGGACCTCGTTGTTGTTGATCCACTGCTGGGTCTTGTTGAGTGCGACGTCGCGGGCGTACTCGCCGTTGATGGTATCGAGGACCTCGACGTCACTCTTCTCGGCCATCACGTCCAGGAAGCCCTGGCTGCGCTGGTTCGCGGACTGGTTGCCCTGGATGCCCCTGACGTTGAGCACCTGCCAGGGGCTCTGGTCGGGTTTCTGGTTCTGGAGTGCCTTGTACATCTCGTCGGCGCACTTCGCGCCGCCCTCGTAGTTGCCGAAGCCGACGTACATCGGGATGTTCTCGTTTGCGGTGTCGGCGTTGGTGGCGATGACCGGGATGTTCTCGTCCAGTGCGCCCTGGATGGCGTCCGAGGCCGCGCCCGTCTGCCAGACGCCGACGATGATGCCGTCGAAGCCCTTGTTCGTGAAGTCCCGGATGTCCTGGACCTGCTTCGACGCCTCCTGCTGGTTCGGCCGCACGTCCATCTCGATGCCCTGGTCCTCGGCGTAGAAGCGGCCCGACTCCACGTAGGCCGTGATCCACGCCCCGCCGCGGACGTAGGAGGTGTACCCGATCCGTTCCATCGAATCCGGCCAGCCACCCGAGCCGCCCGACGAACTCCCACCGTCACCACCGTCGCCACCGTCACCACCGTCGCTGCCGCCGTCACCGCCGTCACCACCGTCGCTGCCGCCGTCGCCACCGTCTCCTCCATCGCCGCCGTCGCCGCCGTCGCCACCGTCACCGCCACAGCCTGCCAGTGCGATCGTACCCGATGCCCCTGCGAGTTGCAGGAAACGTCGCCGCGCTACGTGTCTGTTATTATCAGACATGCCCCGCCGTTCGGATGATGTTCCCTTAAAGCTTTTGCGCCTGGGTTGAGATTTGCCGGTGTATTCGGCCACGCGGATGCGTCACCTGTCCACCCGGACGTGATTTCCTCAACCCATGCCGTCCGAAAATCGGAGTGTCACGAATTGAACCCACCAATCCGGTACCCTCCCATGTAACAGAGTCACGTCCGGGGTGGATGGCAGTCACGGCAGTTTTTATGTCCGAGCACGCCGACCCGGCGGGCATGGGAGACACCGAACGCGCCGTGTACATCCAGCGAATCGACCCCGACCACCGCCAGGAGTACGTCGACATCCACGACGAGGT
>CAZUWC010000259.1:0-3672 GCA_964623935.1 uncultured Halobacteriales archaeon | reverse complement strand
CAACGGCAACAACGGTGGCAACGACGGCTCGGGGAGCGGTCTCACCGACGACTACGCGCGCGATACCACGGCACCGACGATTTCGGGCGTCACGCTCGCCGAGGACAGCGGTGACATGAACGTCACGTTCGACGCCGACGAGCAACTGGGCACCAGCGACGCTAACGTCACCGCGAATGTCACGGGTCCCAACGGCAAGACCTACTCGTTCAATCGCTCGGATTTCTCCGAGAGCGGTAGCGGGCCCTACACCTACACGCTCTCGACCACGCAGGCCTACGACGACGGTGATGGCACCTACACGCTGAGCATCGACGATGCCGAGGACAGCGACGGCAACAACGGCGGCAACGACGGCACCGGGAGTGGCCTCTCGGCAACGCACACTCAAGACACCAGCACCGACAGCACGAGTCCCGGCGAGAACGGTGGGACGCCAGTCGACGCGGACGAGGAGGATGAGGAGTCCGACCCCATCCTCGATATCGAACCCGACTCCGTGGTCGAACGGGAGGTGACCGACGAGAACCCGGACACGTCGGCCATCGACGTGGGCTTCGCGGAGACGGCGATGGTCGACGGGGTCCGCCTCGGGCAAGCCGACGCCAGCGGCACCGTCACGGTACGGGAGTACTACGACCCCCCGGAATCCGTAAGCGAGGCAGTGGCCACCCAGACGGACACCGCGGACGGCGAGGGGAGTGACACCGCCGCCGCGCAACGGAATCCGTCGGTAGTGGGGGCAGCGGAGGTGTCGCCGTCGTCGGAAGCCGACGCGTCCACCGCCACCATCGAACTTGTCGTCGACCGCGACGAGGTGACCGATCCCGAGAACCTCGTCGTCACACACCGGGACGAGGACGGCACCTGGGAGCGCCTGGAGACGAGCGTCGAGGCAGTCACTGACGAACAAGTGCGGGTGACCGCCGAGACCGAGTCGTTCTCGCTGTTCGCCGTCGTCGAAGAGTCGGCCGAGACGACACCCACGCCGACCGCGACGCCACGGGCCACGCCCACGCCCACGCCCACGCCCGAGTCGCCGACGCCACAGGGAGACGCCGGGGAGACCGAAATCGTGGTCGAGACGCCGACGCCGACGCCGGTGGCGACACAGACGCCGCCGCCCGAGGGAGCCGAGGACTCGATGGCCGAGCGAGTCCCGCTGAGTCCACAGTTGCTCCTCGTGATTGCGATCGTCCTCGTGCAGATGCTGGGTGCGCTGGTCGTCCGCCGGATGCGGTGACGGCTCCCGCCGTGTGCCCACCGAAAGCGTCGCCTCGGTCGGGGTGGTGAGCGACACGAGTAAGTCGCGAGTCGGTGAGTGCCTCGAACGAACAGCGCGGATTCGACCAGGTCGACCTACAGATCCTCGTAGACGACCTCGCCGCCGACCACGGTCATCGCCACGTCGATGTCGTCGATCTCGTCGTCGGGCACCGCCCAGGGCGACTCGTCGAGTATCACGAAGTCCCCACACTTCCCGGGCTCGACGGTTCCCATCCGATCCTCGTCGAACCCCGCGTAGGCGGCCCCCCGGGTGTACGCCCGGAGCGCGTCCGTGACGGAGAGGCGCTGTGCCGGTTCGGGCGCGGTGACGGCCTGCCCGACACCGTACAGCGGTCCAAGCGGCATGCAGTCGCTGCCGAACGCGAGGGTGGCGCCGGCCTCCCGGAGCGCACCGAAGCGGTTCGAGTCCCGGCGCCGTTCGACGCCCAGCCTGCTGTCGTACAGCCCCCCTTCGCGGGCCCACTTCAGGAAGTTCGGCTGGGCCGAAACCACCACCTCCGAGGCGCCAATCCGCTCGATCAGTTCGTCGGTCAACACCTCGGCGTGTTCGATCCGGTGGCGCTCGCCGTCACTCCCCTGGAGTGCATCGAGCGCGAGCGCGATGGCCTCGTCGCCGATGGCGTGCAGCGCCACCTGCAGTCCGGCGTCCTCGGCCCGCCCGACCAGCGCCTGGAGGTCCTCGCGGCTCTCCAGGAACACGCCGCAGTCGCCCTCGCCCTCGCCGTTGTCGGTCCCCCCGGCAGTGTCCTCACCCTCCCCGCCGTCGGCGTAGGGCTCCGAGAGGCGGGCAGTGCGGCCGCCGATGCTCCCGTCGGTGTAGGTCTTGATGGCGCCGACGCGCACGCGGTCGCTCCCGCCGTTGGTCCTCAGGCCCGTCTCGACGACGGCGTCGAGGTGGTCCGCCCAGTAGTTGACGCGCACGCGCAGGGAGAGTTCGTCGTCGGCTTCCAGTTCGCGGTAGACCCGCGGCGCGGCCGAGCGGCGGACCATGTCGTGGACGGCGGTCACCCCGCGGGCGTTGGCGTGTTCCTGGGCAGCCTGCAGGTACGCGCGCATGCCCCCGGGGCCGGGTTTGGTCGCCTCGTAGACGACGTCGACGGCACCCTCCACGAGGACGCCAGTGGGTTCGCCGCCGGCGGTGTGGACGTCGTCTGCGGGCATCTCGTCGCGGTGTCGCTCCAGGGCGGCGCTGTTGACCGAGACGAGGTGCATGTCCTCCCGGAAGGCCGCGACGGGGCGGTCCTCGCTGACCGAATCGAGGTCCTCGCGGGTGAGGTAGTCGCCGTCCCACCTGCTCTCGTCGTAGCCGTAGCCGAGGATCCAGTCGTCCTTACGGTGGTCCGTCGGTGCCCCGCGCAGGCGGTCCAGACACGCCTCGGGGGAGTCGGCGCCGGTCAGGTCCGCCTCCATCCGGCGCCGGCCGACGAACTCCATGTGGGTGTGCGCGTCGACGAACCCCGGGAGGAGGTGGCGGCCGTCGAGGTCCACGACGTCTGTCTCGACGCCCTCCAGGAAGCCCACTTCGTAGGACTTGTCGACACGGACGACCCGGCCGTCTCGGACGGCGACCGCCTCCGCCGTCTCCTCGCTTCCATCGAGTGGATGGACGACCCCGTTCCTGAAGATGACATCTGCGGGGGCTGTCATATCCCGATGGGGAGCGGCGAGCGCGTTAACCGTTTGGATCTCGGCGCCGGTCCGGCAACCTTAGGACGGCCGCCCACGACGGTGTGCGCATGACAGACCCAGCGGACCTCTCCGCGCGAGTGCGCGCGGGGGAGTTGCGCCTCTACGAACTCGACGAGTACGCCGACCCGGAGACCGCGGCCGCGGCGCGGCGCCACCTCGTCGAGGGCGAGACCGACGCCGACCTCGACGCGGTCGGGGACTACACCTTCGCGGCCGAAGACGTCGAGGCCAACGTCGAGAACCTCGTCGGCGCGGCCCAGGTGCCGATGGGCGTCGCCGGCCCCGTCACCGTCGACGGGAGCGCGGCCGACGGCGAGTACTACCTCCCGCTCGCGACGACCGAGGGCGCACTCGTCGCCAGCGTCAACCGCGGGCTCTCGGCGATGCGTGCGGCCGGGGGCGCCACGGCCCGGGTGACCGACTCGGGGATGACCCGCGCCCCCGTCTTCCGCGTCCGGGGTGTCGCCCAGGCCGGGGAAGTCGTCGAGTGGGTCCGCGACCACACCGCCGACCTCCGCGAAGCCGCGGAGTCGACGACCAGCCACGGGGAACTCCTGGCGGTCGACCCCTACGTCGTCGGGGACTCCGTATTCCTGCGGTTCGTCTACGACACCAAGGACGCGATGGGGATGAACATGGCGACCATCGCGACCGGCGAGGCCGCCGACCTCGTCGAAAGCGAGACGCCCGCGGACC
>CAZUWC010000258.1:0-3677 GCA_964623935.1 uncultured Halobacteriales archaeon | reverse complement strand
CAGGGCGGGGCCGTCCACTTCGACGAGGCGCTCAGGGAGGAGCGAGCCCTCCCGCCCAACACCAAGGTCGTGAAGGTCACATACCTCCACGTCACCGTGAGCCGCGTCCGGGTCAGCTAGTCCCAGGGCTCGCCACTCGCCAGGTCGACCTCGCCGTCCAGTTTCGAGGAGGGACAGAGATCCGCGAGGACGCACTCCTCGCAGTCGGGATTGCGGGCCGTACAGACCGCGCGGCCGTGACTGATGAGCAGGTGGGTGAGGCCCTGCCACTCCGACTCGTCGAAGAGGTCCATCAGGTCCTCCTCGATGCGTTCCGGGCGGTCGTTGTCGGTGATGTCGAGGCGCTTCGAGAGGCGCTGGACGTGCGTGTCGACGACGATTCCCTCGACGACGTCGTGGCCGTGCTGGAGGACGACGTTCGCGGTCTTCCGACCGACCCCCGGCAGGTCGGTCAACTCGGCCATCGTGTCGGGCACCTCGCCGCCGTGCTCGTCGACGATCAGCCGGCAGGCCTCGCGGATGTACCCGGCCTTGTTGTTGTAGTAGGTGATGGAGTCGATATCGGCGGCCAGTTCCTCCTGGTCGGCGGCCGCGTAGTCCTCGGCGGACCCGTATTTGTCGAAGAGGTCCGCGGTGACGGCGTTGACACGCTCGTCGGTGCACTGTGCCGAGAGGACGACGGCCACGAGCAGTTCGAGTCGGTTCGAGAAGTGCAGGGAGATGGTCGCGTCGGGGTACTCCCCGTGGAGTCGGTCGACCACCTCGGCGGCCTGTGCCTCGCGGGTCTCCAGCGGCGTGCCCATGCCGGGGAGTCGGGTGGGGTTCGTTTCAGGGATTCGGTCCCGTCCCGGACGGGTCGTGCTGCCGACGGTGTGCGTGAGAGTGTCAGGGCCAGCGTTGCAGGCGCTGAAACGGCGCGTCCGGGTTCATTAGCCACCACCCCGTAGCACAGTTCGCCCCCACGACGCAGTACCGGCGCGCCGTCCGGCCGTCGGTGCCGGCGGGTGGTGACCGACCATGCACCGGAACACTCCCCTGCGGCGACACCGCACGAACGGCCCCCCGCGCGAGCCCCCATCGTGGCCAGTGCTGGCGCTCTGTGCAGCCCTGCCGGTCGCCCTGATTGTCCTCCTGTCCGCTCCCGTCCTGACGGCCGCCGGCCTCGCCGCCCTCGCCACGGCCGTCACCCTCCGGCGGCTGTGGCGGCGGTCGCACGCGACCCCGCACCCCTCGCGGGTGTTCGTCGTCTCGCTCTCGCGGCTGTTCGCCGGCCGCCGGTAGCCAGCGGCGGGCGCGACTACGGAGAGAAAACCTGATTACCCTCTTCCGACAAAAGGTCCGTATGTCGGACACCCCTTCCGAGGCGACGATTCTCGTGGTCGACGACGAACCGAACGTCGCGGAATCGTACTCGCTTCGACTCGGAATGCGGTACGACGACGTCCACACGGTCAACGGCGGCGAGGAAGCCGTCGACTTCCTGGAAGGGTCCGAGACGGACGTGGTTTTGCTCGACCGGCGGATGCCGAAGATGTCGGGCGACGAGGCGGCCCAGGTGATACAGGAACGCGGCTTCGACTGCCGGGTGATCATGACGACGGCAGTCGAACCGGACTTCGACATCGTCGACATGCCGTTCAACGACTACCTGCAGAAACCGGTCAGCAAGGAGGACATGTTCACGGCCGTCGAACAGCAACTGAACGCGCGGACCTACGACGACAAACTCTCGGAGTACTTCAGTTACCGGTCCAAAATCGCCGTTCTCGAGGCCGAGAAGTCGTCCCCGGAACTCGAGGACAACGAGGAGTACCAGCGGCTCAGACGGCAGGCCCGGGAACTCGGGGAGGAACTCGACCGGACCGTCGGCGAGTTCGACGACGTCGAAACGCTGTTCGACAGCATCGACCGGAGTTAGCGCGGTCCACGGCGACGGCGGCCCCCATCACTCCCCTGCGTGTTCGACACCGGTGAGGTCGAAGCGTGCGCCGCCGCTCTCGCTCTCCCCGACGCCGAGGTCCCACCCGTGAGACTGTGCGATGTTCGCGACGATGTTCAGCCCCACGCCGGTCCCCTCCTCCGAGGTGGTAAAGCCCATCTCCGTGATCCGGTCGCGGTCGTCCGCCGGGACACCCCTGCCGTCGTCGGCGACGTAGAACCCCTCGGCCGTGCCGCCGACGGTGACTGTCAACGCCGCGGGGTCGGTCCCGTCGCCGGGACCGTGGACGACCGCGTTCCGGAAGACGTTCTCGAACAGTTCCCTGAGCCGTCCCGCGTCGGCCTGGATCGTCCCCGGTGACTCGACGCCGAGCGTCGCTCCCTCGGTCCTGACCGTCGACCAGGCGTCGCGTGCGATCTCGGCCACGTCCGTCGGGGCCGTCTCGCCGACTCCCTCGCCCTGGCGAGCGAGTTCGAGTGTCTCCTCGGCGATCCGTTCGATCCGCTCGTGTGCCCGTTCGACCTCGGCCAGGTGCTCCACCTCGCCTGTCTCGCGGGCGACTTCGACGTGAATCTCCGCGACCTCCAGGGGGTTGCGGATGCTGTGGGTCAGCGAGTCGACCATCTCCAGGCGGTTGGGCGTGTCCCCCATGGCGTGTGCGTCCGAGAAAATCACGTACCCGCCGCCCTCCTCAGGGACGACCCGCACCCAGAACGATCTGCCCGCCCCGGTGGTCTCCTCGCCGAACCTGATCGACGTTTCCTCGCCGGCGCGGACTGCCTCGACGACCGGCGACTGCCCGGCGTCGTCCTCGGGAAAGAGGACAGACAGCGACGCCAGCGGGTCGCCCGCAAGCGACTCCTCCCCGCCGAAGGTGTCGGTGAACGCCGCGTTGACGCGGCGAACTGTCGGCTCCGTGCTGTCGGTGGCGTACTCGATGACAGGATGGGGCGTCGCGGCGAACAGTGACCGGCCGGACCCGTCGGTGCGGAGCGGCGGGTCACACCGAGGACCGGACACGCCGGGCCGTGACCAGCGTTCCATACCCGGGCTTACTCGCCGTTCGCTTATATAAGATGGTGCAGCTGTCTCCCCGTCGGCCGTGCTGGCGTGGTCCCGTACGCCGGGGCGTCGATCACGCGGCGCTACTCGAAATCGGACTTCTCGCGGATCATCTGCTCAGTCCGCTCGGCCACTTCCCGTTCGAGGTCGCTCTCGAATCCGTCGTACTGGGCCAGCGCCCGCGAGATGAGCTCCCCCTGGATTTTCGTGAGGTTGAACCGCGTCTTCTGCATGGAGAGCCCGACGTCGCCGACCGGATTCCCCATCGCCATCTCCACGAGTTCGTCCTCGGAGTAGTTCCACTCGTCGTACGGCCCAAAATCAGCCATGCGACACCGTATCGAGGCGAACTATAAGACATTTATTAATCTTTTATGATATGAGTGGGCGAACGGGGAACTCTCCCCCACCAGTTCGTACCGAGCGTTCGTCCGGGACCTATTTGGTGTCCATCCTCGAAGGGCGATCATGGCCGAACACACGATCGGCTTCGTCGGACTGGGTATCATGGGACTGCCGATGTCGAAGAACCTCGTCGACGCGGGCTACGACGTGGTCGGGCACAACCGCTCGGGGGAACCGGTCGAGGACCTCGCCGACTATGGCGGGCACGCGGCCGCGGACGCCACCGACGCCGCCGAGCGGAGCGACGTCGTCGTCACCTGCCTGCCCGACT
>CAZUWC010000257.1:0-3679 GCA_964623935.1 uncultured Halobacteriales archaeon | reverse complement strand
GTCCGAGGAGTGCATGTCACCGCCCTGGAGGTTCTCGACGCGGTCCTCGACGTACTTGACGGGCGTCCCGTCCAGTTGCTGGCTCGCCATCGCGGTCAGACAGCAGTACCGGTGGAGGGCGATTTTCGTCCCGAAGCTCCCGCCGACGTCCGGCGGTACCTCCAGGCGGACGTCCTCGGGGTCGTAACCCAGCGTCTCGTAGACGGTGTCGTCGACGAGTGTGTGCAGCTGGATGTTCGTGTCGATGTGGAAGGTGTCGGCGTCGGGGTCGTACTCCGCGACGGCGCCGCCGGTCTCCAGTGGCACACCCGAGATGCGCCCCCACGAGTACTCGCGCTCGATCACGGTGTCGGCCTCGGCGAAGGCCGTCTCGGGCTCGCCGAAGGAGAGTTCCTCGCTGTCGGGCACGTTCGTGCCGACGTCCTCGTGGACGACGGTCTCGTCCTCGCGCGCTTCGAGGGCGTCGACCACCGGGTCCAGCGGGTCGTAGCGGACGTCGACCAGTTCGGCGATGTCCTCGACGACGTACCTGTCTTCGGCAACCACGAGTGCGACCGGTTCGCCCGCGAAGTGGACCTTCTCCTTCGCGAGCGACCACTCCGACATCTCCGTGAGGCCACAGGGCATGGGGTTGTACTCGGCGGCGATATCCTCGCCGGTCATCACGAGGACACACTCCGGGTGGGCCTCGGCGCGGCTCGTATCGACCTCGCGAATCTCGGCGTGGGCGCGAGTGCTCCGGACGAGCCCCATCTCCAGACACCCCTCCGGGGTGACGTCGTGGACGTACTCGGCCTGCCCGGTGAGGATGCGGTGGTCCTCGACGCGGTTCAGTCCCTGGCCTGTAAACGTCCGGCCGTCCCCTTCGCCCGCGGCGTCGTCGGCCTCCGCATCGGCCCCGGCGCGGGTGTCGGTCTCGGACATCACTCCCCCTCCAGTTTGTCGGCGGCCGTCTCGACGGCGTCGTAGATGTTCTGGTAGCCCGTACACCGGCAGATGTTGTCCGCGAGCGCGCCCTCGATCGTCTCTCTGGAGGGGTCGGGCTCCTCGTCGAGCAACTCCCGGGTGGCCATGAGAAAGCCGCTCGTACAGAAGCCACACTGCAGGGCGTGTTCCTCGTGGAAGGCCTCCTGAATGGGGTGGAGGTCGCCGTCCTCGCTCATCGCCTCGACGGTCGTGACCTCGCGGCCATCGGCCTGGACCGCATAGAGCATGCAGCTTTTCGCGATGTCGCCGTCGAACTCGACCGTACAGGCGCCACAGACGCCCTGTTCACACCCCACCCGGACCGTGCGCAACTCCAGGTGCGAACGGAGGAAATCCGAGAGCTTCAGCCGGGGTTCGACCTCCGCGGTCACCTCGTCACCGTTCACCGTCACGGTGATCTCCCGGGTCGGCCGGTCGATGCGGTCCGTGTCGACGCTCATGCGACGGCCCGCCCGTGTGCCCGCTCGATTGCGCGTGTCGTGTACTCGCGGGCCAGTTCCCGCTTGTAGGTCTCGTCGGCGTGGAGTTCCGCCTCGGGTTCGACCGCCTCGTAGGCAGTCTCGCCGGCCGCGTCGAGTCCCGCCTCGGTCAGGGGTTCGCCGGCCAGGTCGCCCTCGGCCCCGGGGAGGCGCAGTGGCGTCTCGGCGGCGTTGGCGAGCGCGACGCGGACCTCCTCGACGGCCGGGTCGGCGGCGTCGGGGTCGTCGACCCGGACCGTGCCCGCCGCGCTCAGTGTGGGCCAGGTCTGGGCGGCCTCCTTGTGTGCGAGGAACGTCTGGCCAGTCCGTTCGGCCGGGAACGGTTCGCGGGGGACCGTGAGGCCGGTGATGAGTTCGTCTTCCTCGCGGTCGGTGAACAGGGTGGCGAGGAAGAACTCCTCGGCGGGGACCGTTCGGGAGCCCTCGACGGACGCGAGTTCGAGATCGGCGCCCAGCGCCGCGGCCACACAGGGGTAGTTCCCGGCGGGGTCGCCCTCGCCGAGACTCCCGCCGACGGTCCCGCGGTTGCGCACGACGGGGCCGGCGATCTTCGCTGCCGCCTCCGGGAACATCGGCACGGCCTCTGCGAGCGTTCCCGAGCGTTCGATATCGCGGTGGCGGACGAGGGCCCCAACCGACACAGTGTCGTCGTCCGCCTCGACGCCCGCGAGTTCCTCGAGGTCGTTGATGTCGACGAGGTGGTCGGGGCTGGCCAGTCTGTTGGACATCAGTATCGACAGGGACTGGTTGCCCGCCAGCGGTTCGGCGTCTGGGAGGTCCGCGAGCAACTCCAGAGCCTCGGGAAGCGACGACGGGCGATGGTACTCGAAGGGCGCCGGCTTCATGATACCTGTACTGTGGCAGGCGGTCGAATAAGTGTTACCCCGCCCTGTGCCGGCGGCGTCAGTCGGTCTGGTCGCCGAACACACCCGCCTCGCGCAGCTCGTCGAGTCTCTCCTCGGGGTATCCCAGTTCGCGGAACACCACTTCGGTGTCCTCGCCGAGGGCGGGTGGCGCCGACCGGAAGCCCGAGTCCAGGCCCGCGAAGTTCAGCGGGTGTTCGATGGCCGGGACATCGCGGTCCCCGTCCTCGATGGTCCGCATGACGCCCCGGGCCTCCGTCTGTTCGTTGTCCAGCGCCGACTCGACGTCCTGGACCGGGCCGGCGGGGACGCCCGCCTCGACGAAGACGTCCATCCACTCCTCGGTGGACCGTGCGGCGAGGGCGTCCTCGATCTCGGCTTCCAGTTCGTCGAGGTGTTCGACCCGGTCGGCGTTGGTCGCGAAGCGCTCGTCGTCGGGGAGGTCCGGCCGGTCGATGGCGTCACAGAACGTCGTCCAGAGCCGGTCGTTGAGACAGGCCACGTTGAGGTGGCTGTCCGCGGTCTCGAAGGTCTGGTAGGGCGCCAGTACGGGGTCCTTGGTCCCCATCCGCGAGGGTTCCTCGCCGGCGAAGACCGCCCCAGCCTGCTTGGTCAGCCAGGGCAGCGTCGCCTCCAGCATCCCGAGTTCGACGTACTCGCCGTCGCCGGTCAGCGCCCGTCGGTAGAGCGCGCCGGTGATGCCGAAGGCCGCCCACATCGCCGTGATGAGGTCGGTCAGCGGCAGGCCGACCTTGACAGGGTCGCCGCCCTCCTCGCCAGTCACGGACATGACGCCGCTCATCCCCTGGACGAGGAGGTCGTAGCCCGGCCGCTCGCTCCAGGGTCCCGTCGCGCCGAACGCAGAGATGTCACAGTAGACGATGTCCTCGGCGTGTTCGCGGAGGTCGTCGTACCCGACGCCGAGGCGCTCGGCGGTGCCCGGCCGGAAGTTCTGGATGAACACGTCCGCCGTTTCGACCAGGTCGTAGAGGGCCGCCAGGCCCGCCTCTGTCTTGAGGTCCAGTTCGACGCTGCGCTTGTCGTAGTTGACCGTCCAGAAGTAGGGCGACTCGCCGTCGACGAAGGGCGGCCCGGAGTGGCGGATGTCGTCGCCGACGCCCGGCCGTTCGACCTTGATCACCTCGGCGCCCTGGTTTGCGAGCATCAGCGAACAGAACCCGCCGGTGACGAACGTCGAGAGGTCCAGGACCGTGATGCCCTCGAAGAGTCGCTGACTCATGGATGCGGGGACGGCGAGGACCGGAAAATAGCTGTCGGTGATGGCGATGGGAACGCAGGGCTTCTGTCGTGACTTGGGGAGCAGCCGCGGCTACGAACTCTCCCGGCCGC
>CAZUWC010000256.1:0-3680 GCA_964623935.1 uncultured Halobacteriales archaeon | reverse complement strand
AGAAGCGGTAGGTGTCGACGCCGTCGGGCATGTCCTCGTCCCCGGGGACGTGATCGCTATCGCCACGGCCGACGTCGGCGGCACACTCGACACACAGGCCCGTCTCGTCGTCGAAGTGGCGGTCACAGACCAGTTGCCCACACCGGTCGCAGGTGTGTCTCACGTCCGCAGTGTGGCAGATTTCGCACGGACTGGAGACGCTCATACCACACCTAGCGGGTCGAGCCGTTTGAACGCTCTGGCGGGCGAGAGGCTTACGGGGGTCCCGCCCCTACAGTGGAGCGTGCGACACGAGCGGCTGGCAACCGGACTCGCGGCTGCCTTCGGGCTGATGACCGCCACCTTCGTCGTCGGCGGCCTCGTCTACAGCCCCGTGCTCTTCATTCTCGCGCTCACCTTCGCGCCGATCACCTACGTCCTCTACAGCCACGCCACCGGACGGCTCCTGGGGCGCGTCTACCGCGGCGTCGAACAACAGGCCGCGCGCAACGGCGGGGACCCCGGCCGGGGCGGCTTCGGTGCCGGTCCCCGCGAGGAGTGGGTGCCACCCGGCGGGGGCCAGCGACGGACCCGCCGGACGGCCCGCGAGCGTGCACAGCGGCAGGCCCGCGGGCGCTCTGGCGGTCGCAACGCCCGGAGAGACGTCCGCGATGGACCGACCCCGCGGGAGGCCTACAGCGTGCTCGGTGTCGACCCCGGCGCCGACGAGGGGGCCGTCCGGGCGGCCTACCGGGAGCGGATCAAGGACGTCCACCCGGACACCGAGGGCGGCGACGAGGAGGCGTTCAAGCGCGTCCGCGAGGCCTACGAGGTGCTGACGGACTGATGGACCCGGGAACGCTGGTCCCCGGGGCCGCCCCGCCACTCGTCGCCGACGTCGACGGCACACTCACCGATGCCGACCGGCGTCTCGACCCCCGGGTGTTCCCCGCCCTCCGGGCGTGGCCCGCGCCCGTCGTCGTCGCCACCGGGAAAGCACTCCCCTACCCGGTCGCACTCTGTGACTTCCTGGCGCTGGACGTGCTCGTCGTCGCCGAGAACGGCGGGGTCGTCGTCGCCGGCCCGACCGACACGCTGCGCGTGGTCGGCGACCGCGAGGCGGCCGACGCGGTGGCCGCGGCATACCGCGAACGGGGGTACGACCTGGGCTGGGGCGAGATCGACCTCGCCAACCGCTGGCGCGAGACGGAACTCATCGCCCGCCGGGAGGCACCGCTCGCGCCGCTCGAAGAACTCGCCGCCGAACACGGCCTGGAGGTGGTCGACACCGGGTTCGCCTACCACGTGAAAGCACCCGGGGTCACGAAGGCGACGGGCCTCGAATCCCTCGCGGCAGAACTGGACCTGGATCCCGGGACGTTCGCCGCGGTGGGGGACTCGATCAACGACGCACCGGCCTTCGACCTGGTCGGCCACGCCGTCGCGGTGGCCAACGCCGACGAGGCCGCACGCGAGGCCGCCGACCACGTCACCGCGGCCGAGTACGCCGACGGGTTCCTGGAGGCGATCGACTGGCTCGCGGAGGTGACCGGGGGATGAGCGGGTTCGACGCCGCCCGCGTCGCCCACCACGTCGGCCGCCTCGACGGGGACGAACTGGCGGCGCTGGTCGCCGACCTCTGGGCCGCGCGGGGATACGAGACGGCCCGCGAGGGAACCGACGTCGTGGCCAGTCACGGCGACGAAGCGGTCCGCATCCGCGTCAGCGCGGGTGGTCGCTGGGGACACACTGCCCCTACCGCCGTCGTCTCGCGTGCGGGGAGCGACCGCGAGGAGGGCAGAACCTTCGATGCGGGGGGACTGGCGGAGATGCTCGGCTACGCCGTCGACCGCCCGGCGGCCCGGGACATCTGTCGGCGCCACCTGGGTGGAGCGCCGGGCGAACTCCCGGCCCCGCCGGCGACGCGTCTTCGCCAGCGTGTCGGCACTGTCGGGACGGCGACGCCGGTGTTCGCGGTGGGTGCGCTCGCGCTTGTCCTCGTCGTCGGCGTCCTCCTCGGCGCCGCAATCGTCCCCGGCGCTGGCGTGCTGGGCGGGTCCGACGCTGCTCCCGGAGTGAGTGCCGAGGAGCCAGCGCCGAACGAATCACAGCAGGGGACCATGCGCGTCGGCGACGAGGTGAGCCAGTCGTCAGTGCCGACGTGGTCACCCTCCGTGGACGCGTCATCGCCGCCGGGGGTCACACGGTCGGGCATCGAGGACGTCGACGCGCTGGCGAGGGCCCACAGGCGGGCGGTCGCGAACCGGTCACACACCGTCTGGGTCGACTGGTACCGCCCCCGGAATCTCCGCCCGGACGGGGTCCAGGTCCAGCGCGACATCGACATCGCAAGCGAGGGCGACCGCTACCTGATCCGCACGAGCGACGAGGTGGCGGGCAACCGGACGCGCTCCGGGTCGATCTACCACGACGGGTCCGGCATCTACCTCGCCGTCTGGAACGAGACCACGGACAGTCCCGACCGCGTGTTCCGGATCACGCCCCGGCAGAACACGGTCCCCACTCCGGAGACGGTCCGGACGGGCCTGGTCAGGCGGTACCTCTCGACGCCGCGGACGAACGTCACCGGGGTCGTCGAACGGGATGGACGTCGGCTCCACCGCGTCGTGGGCACGGGCCCGCCGAACACGTCCTCGTCGGTCAGAATACAGAACTACACCGTCGAGGCGCTGGTCGATTCCCGGGGGTTCGTCCGCGACGTCACCGTCCGGGCGATGGTCACACACCCCGACGCGTCACCACGACGCGCCTTCCCCGTCAAGCGCGAGATTACCTACGGGCGCGTCGGAACGACGACCGTCGACCCGCCGGAGTGGTATCTGAACCGGTCCACCGTGCCCGAAGAGGACGGAGTCCCGGCGGTGGAGCCGCCAGGAGCGAAGGTGGAACGTCAATAAATCACACACGACCGTTTCCGAGAGAGACTGTCCCGAACCCGGGGAAGGCTTTTGTCCGGCGGGACGCAACCCGCGGGCATGAGCCCCGACCGGGCCGTGCTGGAGCGCGCCATCGAGCGCGGCGAGCGGGAGGGCGGCAGCGTCGAGTTCAAGGAACGGCTCACCGAGGAGGTCCACCTCTCGGACGGGCGCCTCGAGAGCCTCGCCGCACAGTTGCGCCACCGCGTCCTCTCGGGCGAGGGCGAGGCCACCTACGTCGTGGGCGTCACCGACGACGGCGGCATCGCGGGCATCGAGCCCGACGCCTTCTCGGAGTCGATGGACGTCCTCTCCCTCCTTGCGGAGGAGGCCGGCACCCACATCGAGGAGGTCCAGACCTGGGGCGTGCCGGGCCGGAACGGGAAACGGGAGGGAGAGGGCGCCGACGACCCGGACGACGGCCGGGGACTGGTCGGCGTCGCGACGGTCCGCGAGGGGGCCGTGATGGACGACGACGAACACATCGTGGTCGGGACGGCGGGCCACGTCGACCACGGCAAGTCGACGCTGGTGGGGTCGCTGGTGACCGGCCAGTCCGACGACGGCCAGGGCGGCACGCGGGGGTTCCTGGACGTCCAGCCCCACGAGATCGAGCGGGGCCTCTCGGCGGACCTCTCGTATGGCGTCTACGGCTTCGACGACGCGGGCCCGGTCCGGATGGACAACCCCCACCGGAAGGACGACCGCGCCCGCGTGGTCGAGGAGGCCGACCGACTCGTCTCCTTCGTCGATACGGTGGGCCAC
>CAZUWC010000255.1:0-3711 GCA_964623935.1 uncultured Halobacteriales archaeon | reverse complement strand
GAGGAAGGGCTGCCCGAACTCCGCCTCTACGAGGCAGCCCTCGCGGCCGGCGCCGACGAGCGACCGGTCGCACTGCGGGAACTGCTCGGCGACGCGGGCATCGAGGGCGACGCCGTCGACATCGCGCTCGCGAACTTCGCCCGGAAAGACTACGGGTCCGTCGAGAGCGGCGAAGTCACCGCCGACTCCAGTGCCGACCCCGACACCGACGCCGAACGCCAGGTCGTCGAGGTGCTCGCGGCCGAGAGCGAGGACGCAGCCAACCTCGACGCTGACGACGACGTCATCGACCAGCTGGAGCGCCGAGGGCTGGTGGAACGCGAGGAGCGCACCGTCCGGTCGGTTCGCGTCAGCGACGCGGGCGTCACGGCCCTGATGGAGGGCGTCGAGGTCGCCGAACGGGTCGACGAACTCACCCCCGAACTCATCACGAGCGGCGAGTGGGAGGACGTCGACTTTGCCGAGTACAACGTCGAGGCCGACGCCGGCGAATATCGGCGCGGCAAGGAACACATCCTCCGCCAGACGGCCAACCGGGTCAAGGACGTCCTCGTCGGCATGGGATTCGAGGAGATGGAGGGCCCCCACGCCGACGCCCAGTTCTGGATCAACGACTGCCTGTTCATGCCCCAGGACCACCCCGCGCGCACCCACTGGGACCAGTTCGCCCTCGACAACCCCGAGGAGATCCAGGAGCTACCCGACGATTTGGTCGAACGCGTTCGCTCGGCCCACCGCGAGGGCGTCGGCGACCACGGCGACGGATATCACTCGCCGTGGGACCTCGAAACCGCCAAATCCCTGGACCTGCGCGGGCACACCACGTCGCTGTCGATGCGCTATCTCTCGGGCCACCGTGCTCACGGGCCAGCCCGGTCGCGTGATTCGAGGTCCGAGGACCTCGCAGTCGGCGAACTCGACCCGCCCAAACGCTTCTTCAGCGTCGAGAAAGTGTACAGGAACGACACGCTCGACCCCACCCACCTCCTGGAGTTCTTCCAGATCGAAGGGTGGGTGATGGCCGAGGACCTCTCGGTGCGGGACCTCTTTGGTACCTTCACCGAGTTCTACGAGCAGTTCGGCATCACCGACCTGGAGTTCAAGCCCCACTACAACCCCTACACCGAACCTTCGTTCGAACTGTTCGGCACCCACCCGGGGACGGGCGAACTCGTCGAGGTGGGCAACTCGGGCATCTTCCGCGACGAGGTGCTCCGGCCGCTGGGCGTCGACGCCGACGTGATGGCCTGGGGCCTCTCCCTGGAGCGGTTGCTCATGCTGATGTACGGCTTCGAGGACATCCGGGACGTCCACGGCACCCTGTGTGACCTCGAACTCCTGCGGGACGTGGAGGTGGTGTACTGATGCCCGTCGTCGACGTCGACCCCGACGAACTCCGCGAGCTGACCGGCCACGCCGGGAAAGACGACGACGAACTGCGGGCGGACCTGTTCGACCTGGGACTGGAGTTCGAGGGCTGGACCGACGAGGAGGAGATGCAACTGGAGTTCGCGCCCGACCGCCTCGATCGGCTCTCGGTGGAGGGCATCGCCCGGTCGCTGCGGTACCACTACGGCGACGACCGGGGGGTGTACGTTCCGAAGACGAACGACGCCGAGTGGACCATCGAGGTCGACTCCTCGGTCCCCGAGGGCCGGCCCTACGTCACGGGCGCCGTCGTCCGGGGGCTGGACATGGGCGAGGACGAACTCCAGTCGCTCATCCAGGTCCAGGAGAAACTCCACGCCACCATGGGCCGCGAGCGCGCGAAGGGTGCCATCGGCGTCCACGACCTGGTGGCACTCAAGGGCGCGCCCGGCACCGGCGGCGAGAAGACCATCCGCTACGTCGGCGTCGAACCCGAGGGCGACACGTTCGTGCCCCTGGACAGCGACGCGGAGATGACGCCCGCCGACGTGCTCACGGACCATCCCATCGGCGACACGTACGGCCCGCTGGTCGAGGCGTTCGACCGCTATCCCGCCATCTACGACTCCATCGGGCTGTTCTCGTTCCCGCCGGTCATCAACGGCCGCCGGACGGAGGTCTCGACCGACTCGCGGGACCTCTTCATCGAAATGACGGGGACCGACCAGTGGACGGTCGACCACATGCTGAACATCGTCTGCTACGCGCTGGACGCCCGCGGCGGACGTGTCGAGCGCGTCGACGTGACCTACGACACCGAGGCCACCGGCGAGTTCGCCGGCGCGACGCTCAACCGCCCGGATTTCTCGGTCGACCGCAAGACGGTCACCCACGACCGCATCGCGTCCATCGTCGGCGTCGACTTCTCGCCCGAGGAGGTGGTCGACTGTGCCGAACGTGCGGGACTCGACGCCGAGGAGACCGGGGACGACGCCGACGCTCGGGCATACGAGGTCGAGATACCGCCCTACCGCGTGGACGTCCTCCATCCGCTGGACGTCATCGACGACATCGGCCGCGCCTACGGATTCAACGACCTCGACCCCCGGTACCCGGACGTCTCGACGGTCGGCGGCCGCCACGAGCGCTCCCGCCTGGAGGACGCCGCCCGCGAGGCCCTCGTCGGACTCGGGTTCGAGGACCTGCTGAACTTCCACATGATCAACGCCGAGGAGAACTTCGAGCGGATGAACCTCTCGCCGGGGGAGGACGCCGTCGGCGCGGCCCAGCCGACGACCATCCGGGAGCCCTACAGCGAGGCCTACACCATGCTCCGGACGTGGGCGCTGCCCTCGCTGTTGATGGTGCTGGAACGGAACACCCACCGCGCGTACCCACAGGACCTCGCGGAGATCGGCCTCGCGGCGGGCCTCGAGGACGCCGAGAACACGGGCGTCGCAGAGCACCGGACCGTCGCGGCCGTCCTCGCGCGCACCGACGCCTCCTACGAGGACGCCAAGGCCCGCCTGCAGGCGCTGGCCGGCGCGTTCGGGAAGACGCTGGAGACGCCACCCACCGAGCATCCGTCCTTCATCGGGGGCCGGGCCGCCGAGGTGGTACTGGACGGTGAATCCGTCGGTGTCATCGGTGAGATTCACCCCGAGGTGCTGGTCGAACACGACCTCGAACTGCCCGTCGCTGCCTTTGAGTTTCGGCTGGACGCACTGGCGTAGCACCCGCGAGCGACCGACGGGAGCGAGCGGCGTCTCGCACCGAGTGGAGGGGCTGGCTTTATACGCGTCGGGCGCCCTCCCGGGACCCGTGACGCGGCGCATCATCAACCCACCCGAACTCAAGGACGCACGGAGCATCGGCTACAACCACGCCATCGTCCAGGACGGGACCTTCTACATGGCCGGGCAGGTCGCGATGGACGGCGACTCGGAGGTCGTCGCCGGGGACATCGAGGGCCAGGCCCGGAAGGTCTGGGAGAACATCGGCATTCTGCTCGACGAGGTCGACAGGGAGTACGCGGACATCGCGAAGGTGACGACCCACATCATCGACCCCCAGGAGCACTACGACGGCTACAAGGAGGTCTACTGGGAGGTGTTCGGCGACGGCCCCTACCCCTGTCACACGGTGCTGGGCGTCGAGAGCCTCGCCCACGAGGAGTACCTCGTCGAGGTCGAGGTGGAGGTCCCGCTGGCCGACGCCGAGTGATACTGCCGGCTATAAGCCCGTGAGCAATTTCGACCCACCGGGGGGTCGAATATCTTCACGTAGTTATATACCGGTGGACGTAAGCAATGATATATTCAGCCCGGGACACGGAAGGGCTGA